>JAUXGQ010000312.1 GCA_030621975.1 Gammaproteobacteria bacterium
AGCAACAGCATCCAGCGAGGGAGGACAAAGCCCCGCCGCGGGACCGGCCGGGAAGTATTCTGAGATGACGCCATGTTTAAACCTAACCCGGAATAGTCGGCATTGAAAAGGTAGGCTGGGGCTCGCCCCAGCTCTTTGATTCGCGAGCCAGTACGCAGCAAAGCCGGGGCGAGCCCCAGCCTACGTTTGCCGTTTGATTCTGGTGGGTTGTCAGCATGAAATTATTTGTCATTTTGCACAAGTCTGACAGACTAAGGGCCTAACAACGGCGGATCACCGCTGCTAACCTCCGGGGGTCAGATCCCAGTTGATCGGAAGCCCCTGGATGTTCATCACCAGATGATCCAGTCCGTAAAACCCGGCGGTCGCCACCAACAGAGCGATCACCCACACCAGGAGCAGGCCCGGAACACCCATCGATTTTTCCGTACTCATTGCGAGATACCCGTCAACCGTGATGGACGGTGACACCGCCCGAATAGATCAACAGCCAGTAGAAAAAGACCAGTATCGCCACCATTACCCCGAAGAACAGTTTTGGCCCCCAGCTCACCCCTTCCCGGTCTGTCGCCGGTCTCTGGGGAGGCTTTTCGTCGCCGGCCCGGTCTTGATTCATCCGCCGCTCCTGGAGTGGGTTTTCAGAATTGGAATCCCGTTAGTTTGAGCAATTTTTGGGCCAATTGCCTTACATATAAAGGGGCCAAGCGGTCGGGCGGTCGGAAAGCGTTCGAGGGCGACTGCGCCAGATCTGCATAATCCTTTGAAAGACAAATCGATTCAAAAACGGGATCCGCGGGTACGCCCGTGTTGCCCGAATCCGGAGTCCGGACGATTCCGGGCATCGGCACGGCTTGAGCCGTCCATTTCGCCGGGTTTTCACAGCGAGCGTCTGAACAAACCATTCACTTTGCCCGCACCCTGAGTTCGGATTGAACAGATTGTTCCAATGTCCGCCGTTGCTCCGTATCGAACTTGTTCATAACCGGTTAGTCTTCGGAAACCCCCCTCTACCACCGCGAGAGGGCTGGGGTGAGGGGACCTAAGGAACCTCTGAATCAAAGGGTTGCCGGATGCGTTTCACTTATCCGACCTACATTCGGAACCTTTTGCGACACCCTGGGGAGAAGGTACGCGTGGTGTTTCCCGATGGGCACCAGTCGCGGGGCTTACATGGTACGCTTTCTGCTTTCTAATTCTGACTTCGACATTAATTTCTGGTATACCCGGTCTATGAATCCACACAACCAGGCGGTGGACAGCCTCTGCCAATTGCTTTCCACGGGCGACGAAGCTGATCGCTGTTACGCCGCCCGAACCCTGGGCGCCCTAGGCACCCCGGTCGCCCTGGAATCTCTCGTCGAGCGTCTGAGAGACGAAGACATAGACGTCTGCGTCGACGCCGCGGAGGCCCTGGGCGCTATCGGCGATGCCGCCGCCCTGCCCCACCTCCTGGAATCCCTGGCCAACGAGACCAGCGGTGAGATCTGTACGGCCGTCGTCGGCGCGCTGAGCTCGATCGGCGATAAAAAGGCCCTGGAGGCGCTGCGGAAAGTGGTGGCCGAACGCCCACCAGGACTGGAGTGGGAAGGAGACTGGGATACCTGGTGGGACGTGCAGCTGGAGGCGGTCAGGGCCCTGGCCAGACAGGGTGATGAACAGGCGGTCGGGGTGCTGGTTGCCATCCTGGACGATGAAAATCAACAGGATATCGAAGAGGAGATACTTAAGGCCCTGGCGCAGATCGAAGGCGCGGGGGTCCAGGCCCTGGTCGACCGCCTCCAGGGTGGCTCCCCGAGGTCACGCCGGCGTGCAGTCAGGGCGCTGGGATTCACGCAGGCCGCCGAGGCCACGCGCACCCTGGGACGAACCCTGCAGGACCCGGAGGCCGAGGTCAGGGCCGCGGCCGCCCTGGCACTGGCGGAGCAAGGCGCCCAGCGGTATCTGCGGGCCGTCCTGTTGCTGCTGCGGGACCAGGACGATGGCGTGCGCACCGCGGCCATAGAGGCCTGCGGCACGCTTGCGGACAAAGCCGGGGCATCGAGTGAACTGTATGGAGACCTGTTGCCGTTGCTGGAGGATCCCAGCGCTCAGGTGCGCAGTAACGTTTTCGAGACCCTCGCCAGGGTTCTGAGTCCTGGGGGGCTGGCTCCCGAGGGGCTTGCTTGCGTAATCGCAAGCCTGGATGAGCAGGACATGCGGCTGGTTACCGCCGCCTGCGCCCTGCTCGGGTCGCAACGGGCAGCCGACGCGGTCCCGGAACTCATGCGCGTGATGCAGGACGACGGGCGCCACGCCATGCAAAGACGGGAAGCCACATTGGCGCTGGGCCGCATCGGTGTGGCGGATGCCACCGTCATCGATGCGCTGACCAATGCCATCAGCGACCGGGAGCAAGCCGTGCGGCTGGCCGCGCTCACGGCCATGGCCGAGCTGCAACCCGGTGCACCGGAGCAAGTCGAAGGGGAGGCTCCAGCGCCAATGGATATCCTGATTGCGGCGGTACTGGGCAAGCTCGGCGCCGCACCCGAAAAAGACGATCGGGCGGGCGAGGACGAGGTGCAGGAGATCGGGGATGAAACCCCGCCGGAGTCCCGGCAGGAACAGGTGATCCGTCTCGACCCTGAACGCACTCTCCATTCCCAGGCGGACCACGAGGCGCCGGCCACACCCCAGACCACGGAGACCGCACAGGAGGCAACCGCCGTGAATCTTCCGGATATTCCCGCCCGGATCGTCGCCAAGGGCGAAGTCCGGTCGGCCGCGTCCACCCTCGATGCCATCGCCATGGACAATGTGGAAGTCGCCCTGGAATTGGACGACGCCCGGGAGGAAAAAACCCCGCCAGACGAGGAAACACAGCATCTTCTGGACATCGTAGCGGAGAACGAACGGGTGGCCCAGCGCCTGTTTCCCTCCCGGAAGATAGACGTGAGGCTCGACGTTCGTCGTCTCGGGGCACGGGTGCTGGCAAACAGTTCCACCCCCCGGGCCGTCACTACCCTGATAGCGGCTTTGCACGACGAAGATGCGGAATTACGTCGGGAGGCCGCCGGATCCCTGGGCGAGATAGCGCGCAACGCCCCTGAAACCCCGGGTCTGAGCGACGCCCTGGGCAGTTTGCTCACGCAACTGGCCATGGACGAACCGGAACAGAAAATAGCCTGCGCCCGCGCCCTGGGTCATCTCGGCAACCGGGCGGCCTTACTTCCCCTGCTGGACAGTCTCCACGACGCCTCGTCTCACGTGCGCATCGAGGCGATTCGCGCCCTGGCGCGCCTGGCCGTCACCGGAAGAGACCCCATCCAGGCCGATCACATGGTAGTCAGGGATATCCCCTCATTGACCCTTGCACGCAGGGTGGGCAGCTGTCTGGAGGACAGTGAGAGCGGCGTCAGGCTCGAGGCTGCCAGGGCCCTGTCGGAACTGCTCGACACCCACGAGGCCCGCGCGTACACCAACGAGGCGGTGGAGAAGGTTATCGCCGCCGGGTTCGAAGGCGCCGGCCAACAGGCCCGGCGCATGGGCCGGGCACTCAGGCGCATCGACATCCCCCTGAGTGCGGAGAAACTGCTGACGCGTCTCGGCAACGCCGCTGACAGCGGCGAGCGGCGCTTCGTGATCGAGATGCTGGAAGAACTGTTCAAACCCCAATCAGGTCAGCCCCGGCAAGCGGCCTGAAATCTTGCAACCACAGGAGAGTCGTACATGAGAAAGTTGATAATCACCCTCGGCCTGGCCGGCCTTTGCACCCTGCCCCTGACCGGATTCGGCGCGGCCTACAAGGAGTCCGGCGTCAGCAACGGCGGCACCGTCACCGGCAAGGTCACCTTCACCGGCAAGGACGCGGCACCCAAGGTCTACAACATCACCAAGGACAACAACGTCTGTGGCACCGGCACCCGTGAGATCGATTACGTGCGCGTAAACAACGGCGCCTTGACCGACGCGGTGGTCTATCTGCACA
>JAUXGQ010000094.1 GCA_030621975.1 Gammaproteobacteria bacterium
AGGTTGCTCAGGGTAATGTATAAACCCAGTGGTAAAAACATGGCTATACCCAGCACCAAAACGGTCATCAATGTACCGACCTTGTGCTTGAGCAAAACTCCCAGGCTGGAAAATAAACTATAACTATGCTGGCGTAACCAGGCGCGGATTTCGAGTTTCTCAGTCAGCGGAGTGTGGCGCAGACCCTGAACCAACACCTTGTCTGGCAGATGAATCTCACCCCTTTCAGCAGCGGGGACCTGGCGATCGCTACGACGATTATCGACGCCATCAACGAGAACGGCTACCTGGGCAGCAACATCGAAGACATCCAGGCCGGCCTGGACGATCAGGAAGTCGGACGCGACGAGGTGGAAGCGGTGCTGCATCGGATACAGGCCTTCGACCCGCCGGGAGTGGGCGCCCGCGACCCTCAGGAGTGCCTGCTGCTGCAATTGCGGCAGATGCCCGAAGATACCCCGCGCCGGGACAAGGCCATCCGCCTGTGTGCCGACTTCTTCGAACTGCTGGCGGGGCGCGACCAGAACCAGATCATGCGCCGCTTGAAGGTATCGGAGGATGAACTGCAGAAGATCAATCAGCTCATCCAGTCATTAAACCCGCACCCGGGCAGCCTGGTAGCCGACGCCCAAACGCAGTATGTGATCCCGGATGTATTCGTCTCCAGGAAGAACGGCAGCTGGCATGTGGAACTCAATCCGGAAGCCACTCCAAAATTAAGGGTCAACGCCCATTATGCGAAACTCATCCGGCGCGCCGATCGAGGAGCGGACAACACCTACCTGAAAAACCATCTGCAGGAGGCGCGCTGGTTCATAAAAAGCCTGGTCAGCCGCAACGAGACGCTGTTGCGCGTCGCCACCAAGATCGTTGAGTTCCAAAAGGGTTTTTTCGAACACGGGCCCGAAGCGATGAGGCCCCTGGTGTTGCGCGATATCGCCGAGGCCCTGGAGATGCACGAGTCTACGATCTCGCGGGTCACCACCCAGAAATACATGCACACGCCACGCGGTACTCTGGAGTTCAAGTACTTCTTCTCCAGCCATGTCAGCACCGCCGCGGGTGGTGAATGTTCAGCGACCGCGATTCGCGCCCTCATCAAAAAACTGATTGCCGCTGAGATCTCCAACAAACCGCTCAGCGACAACAAGCTCGCCGCCATCCTTTCCGAGCAGGGCATAGAAGTGGCTCGCCGGACGGTAGCGAAGTACCGAGAAGCGATGAGCATCCCGCCATCGAACAAGCGTAAACGCCTGCTATAGGAGTGATACCATGCAAATCAGCGTGACCGGTCACCATGTCGACGTCACCCAACCTCTTAAAAGCTATGTGGACAACAAATTCGAGCGTCTGGAACGGCATTTCGATAGTGTCACCAATGTCCACGTGATATTGAGCGTGGAAAAACTGCGCCAAAAGGCTGAGGCCACGCTACATGTGAATGGCGCCAGCGTCTTCGCGGACTCGGTGCATGAAGACATGTATGCAGCCATCGATGGGCTGATCGACAAACTGGACCGGCAGGTGCTCAAGCACAAGGAAAAGAAAACCAGTCACCGCAATAACAATGGCCTGAAAAACATGGAACAGGACCAGGTCTGAACCAGATTCGAGGCAAAGATGTTTCCAGCCAACTTTATCGACACCAAACGTATAGGCTGTCAAGTCGAGGCTAAAAGTAAGAAAAGGGTACTGGAGCAACTCGGGCACCTGCTGGCGCAGACCCTGACCGGACTTACCCAGGACCTGATATTCGACCGACTGCTGGAACGTGAGCGCCTCGGCAGCACGGGCCTGGGGCAGGGCATCGCCCTCCCCCACGCCCGAATGAAGGAAGTACCACAGGCCTACGGTGCCTTCATTCAAGTCCGAAAAGGCGTTGAGTTCGATGCATTCGACAATCAACCGGTCGACCTGGCATTCGCCCTTCTGGTGCCGGAGTCCGCAACCGAGGAGCACCTGCAACTGCTGGCCTCCCTGGCCTCCATGTTCAGCAATCCACAGGTCTGTGCAGAGCTGCGCGAATCGGCCTCCCCCGACGAAGTCCTGCAGAAGATCCTGGACTGGGAAGCGTCCCCACAGACCGCATGACAGAACCGGTCACCACCCGCACGCTTTTTGAGGCTTTAACCGATAGACTGAAACTCAAATGGGTGGCGGGTGAATCCGGTGGTCAATCACCTCTGCGGAGGGACCTTTCGGAAACCCACCGCCAACCGGCGGTCGGGCACCTCAATTGCATCCACCCGAACCGAATTCAAGTGATTGGCCATGCAGAGCTGGTCTACCTGACCGAACTGACCGACGTTTCTTATCGGGAAACCATAGACAAGCTTTTTTCCGCACGACCGGCAGCGATACTCTTTTCCGATGGTGTCGAGGTAGAGGGGGATTTCATCCGCAAGGCGGAAGAACACCGTACGCCCCTGCTCAGTTCACCGTTGGATGACAACCAGCTTGTCAGCGACCTGCACTATTATTTCACCCACGCCCTGGCAGAGCGGCTCACCGTGCATGGTGTTTTCCTGGAAGTCATGGGCATGGGTGTACTGCTCACAGGCGATGCCTCGGTGGGTAAGAGCGAACTGGCCCTGGAGTTGATCACTCGAGGCCATCGACTGATCGCCGATGACGCCCCTGAGTTTGCCCATATCGCCCCCGACATCCTGCTCGGCACCTGCCCGCCCCTGCTGCGGGAATTTCTTGAGGTGAGGGGTCTGGGTATCCTCAATATCCGGGCCATGTTCGGCGACAGCGTCATAAAACAGAAAAAATATCTGCGCCTGATCATCCACCTGCAGAAGATGAGCGACAAGGAACTGGCCCGCATGGACCGCCTGGAGGGTTCCCACACCCAGGCCAGATTGCTCGGCGTATCCATCCCGAAGATTACGGTACCCGTAGCCTCGGGGCGCAATCTGGCCATACTGGTAGAGGCCGCCGTGCGCCTCCATATCCTGAGCCTCAAAGGCTACGATGCGCGTCAGGTTTTCGTGGATCGTCAGCTTCGGATGATCGACAAGGCAGAGCGTCAGGGATGAAGCTCGTTATCGTCACCGGCCTGTCCGGCTCCGGAAAAAGCGTCGCCCTGCACGCCCTGGAGGATCTTGGCTATTATTGTATCGATAACCTGCCAGTCTTCCTGCTGGAGGGATTTGTCAGCCGCCTGCAGGGGCAGGGGGATGATTTTTATCGCCTGGCGGCGATCGGTATCGATGCGCGCAATCAGTCCAGCGGACTCAAGCAGGCGAAAAAGCAGGTAACAATGCTGCGCAACAAGGGCCTGCAATGTGAAATCATCTTTCTCGAGGCCCAAGCGGACACGCTGATAAGACGTTTCAGCGAAACCCGGCGCAAACACCCGTTGACGGGGCCAAACCGCCCGCTCGCCGAAGCCATCAAGCTGGAACGGCAACTGCTCGAACCCTTTCTGAGCGACGCCGACCTGCACATCGATACCACCCACACCAATGTTCATGAGTTAAGGGATATCGTTCGTACCAGGCTCGGCGACCCTGAGGGCATGACGCTGTCCCTGCTGTTCCAGTCGTTCGGGTTCAAGCACAGCGTACCGGCGGATGCGGATTTCGTATTTGACGTGCGCTGCCTTCCCAACCCCCACTGGCAGACAGAACTGCGCCCTTTGACCGGTCTCGACGAGAAAGTCATCGACTTCTTGGAGAAGGACGGCTCCGTGAACAGCATGCGCGAGGACCTGGTCGGGTTCCTCGAAAACTGGATTCCCCGGTTTGAAGCGGACGGACGCAGCTATGTCACCGTCGCGGTGGGCTGTACCGGCGGACAACACCGCTCGGTGTATATGGCGGAAAAGCTGGCAGCCCATTTCAGAGACAAGGGCCGCAAGGTGCTCACTCGGCATCGGGAGTTGTCATGAGCATCGGAGTATTGATTATCACGCACAGCGCCATCGGCCCTGCATTGCTGGAAACGGCGGGCAAGATGTTGGGCCGATGCCCGTTGGCGATCGAAACGCTGTCAGTAACCAATGGGGGCGATGTTGAGTTGATGCGGGAACAGGCCCATGGGATGGTAAGGGAACTTGACCAGGGAGATGGCGTGCTGGTCCTAACCGATATGTACGGATCAACGCCGAGCAACATCGCAGCGGGGCTGCAAAAGGATGGCAAGATAAACGTCGTTGCCGGCATTAATCTGCCGATGTTGGTCCGGGTTTTAAACTATCCTGTTCTGGACCTGGCCACGCTGGCGGAAAAGGCGCTGAGCGGTGGTCGCGACGGTATTCTGCTTTGCAAGAGGCCAACATGATCCGCGAAGACGTCACTATAATCAATAAATTGGGTCTGCACGCCAGGGCGGCCGCCAAGCTGGTCAATTGTGCCAGCGAGTATTCCAGTAATGTTCAACTCGTGCGCAACAATCAAAAGGTCAACGGAAAAAGCATCATGGGTGTCATGATGCTGGCCGCCAGTAAGGGGACGACACTGGCCTTGGAGGTGAAGGGCGAGGATGAAATCGAGGCTGTTGCCGCACTGAAAAAGCTGATCGCGGAACGATTCGGAGAACCCGAATGACAATGACCTGTCTCGGTATCGGCATAGGCGTCTCCAACAGCATTGCTATGGGTAAGGCCTATCTGCTGGCGCGCAGGGGCTACCGGGCCACCCCGCGCTGGGTCCAGCAGAGCGAGGTGGAGGCCGAAGTCGAACGCTTCCAGCAGGCGCTGGCGACCGCGGCCCAGCATCTGAAGTCCGTGCGCCGTCAGATTCCGGAATCCATAGCCTCGGACATCACGGAGTTCATCGATACGCATCTCTTGATGCTGGAGGACTCCGCCCTCACGGATGTGCCGATAGCGCTGATCCGCGAGCAGCTATGCGGTGCGGAATGGGCTCTACAGATCCGCCGTGATGCCCTGGTGCGGGTGTTCGACGAAATGGACGACCCCTATCTGCGTACCCGCAAGAATGACGTGGACCATGTGGTCCACCAGATCCAGAAAATCCTGTTCAATCATGGCCAGGCGCAAGAGGAAAACCTGGAAAAACGGGTCATTCTGGCCCCGGATCTGACCCCTGCCGACACTATTTTGATGCGCCATCAGGGCATTGCGGCATTCGTAACCGAATACGGCAGCCCCATGTCCCACACCGCCATTCTCGCGCGCAGTCTGGGCATCCCGGCGGTGGTCGGCATACGCAATGTCACCCGCTTTCACAGGGATGGTGAACAGCTCGTGGTCGACGGCCGACACGGCGTGGTCATCGCAGACGCCGATGAGGAAATCCTGGCGCATTTCCGGCGCCGCATCGCCGAGCAGCAGGCCCATGCCGCGAAACTGCGGGGCTTGCGCGACCAGCCAGCGATCACCATTGACGGCCAAAGCGTGGGTCTCATGGCCAATATCGAGCTTCCGGAAGACATCGAAACCACCCGCAGCAACGCCGCCAGTGGGGTGGGGCTTTACCGCACGGAATTTCTCTACATGAACCGCGATTCGGCCCCGGACGAGGAAGAGCATCTGCGCACCTACCTGGCCGTGGTGCAGGGACTCGGCCACATTCCCGTTACTATACGCACCCTCGACCTCGGGGCAGACAAGCAGGTGGATGGCGGATGTCCGGTCTTGACCCCGCCCGCCTGCAACCCGGCGCTGGGCCTGCGTGCCATTCGCCTCTGCCTCAAGGAGCCGGACCTTTTCAAACCGCAACTGCGGGCCATCCTGCGGGCTTCCGCCTATGGTCCGGTGCGCATCATGATTCCCATGTTGTCTAATCTGGATGAACTGCACAAGACCCGGCGGATCATTGAGGAAACCAAACTGGAACTGACCGGGGAAGGCATCGCTTTCGATTCGGACATCCCCGTCGGCGGCATGATCGAAGTGCCGGCTGCAGCCTTGTCAGCGGCCAGCTTTGCACGGCATCTGGATTTCCTGTCAATCGGCACCAATGATCTCATCCAGTACACGCTCGCCATCGATCGCGTCGACGACCAGGTCAATTATCTGTTCGACCCGCTGCATCCGGCGGTGCTGCGTCTGATCAAGATGACCATCGATGCCGCCCATGCGGCTGCAATCCCGGTGAGCATGTGCGGCGAAATGGCCGGCGATCCCCGCTATACCCGTCTGCTTCTGGGCATGGGCCTGCGAACCTTCAGTATGCAGCCCGATGCCCTTCTGGATATCAAGCACATCGTGCGCAGCAGCGATATCCGCCAGCTCAGCCGACAAGCCACAGAGCTGTTTCAAGAATTAGATATGGTGGACGTAGGACAGGTGCTGGAAAAGATCAATGCGGACGCCGGCTGACGAAACAATACGGCCGCCCCTATCTGGCATTAGATGGGTAGATCGTTAAAAACAGCTTAACCACGGATTAACACAGATGGGATTTCAATTACGCCTGCCTACCTGCTAATGAGGCTTCCTGATTACCTACGTGACTAAGCTATGCTCCAAGGCAAGGGGTAGCCTGGACGCCGTAGGGGGGATAAGCGTAGCGCATCCACCATCCTGGGCGTAGCGGCATGGGGGTA
>JAUXGQ010000286.1 GCA_030621975.1 Gammaproteobacteria bacterium
CTTCCAAAAATACAACCCACAATCCGATATTCTCTGTGCCCTCTGTGTCTCTGTGGTGAAAAATTCCGGCTGGTTTGGTTTGATTTCACCGGTCCCGCTGCGGTGCGCGCTTGCGGCCTTGGTAGGCGGCGATGTGCTTTATAATCTCCGGAAACGGCAGTCTATCCAGACCGTCGAATCCCTTGCGGGCCGCTTCGACGGTGGCGTAGACGTCCTCGATCACGGCAGGCAGCGGCAGGTCCGGATTGAGCGCCGAATACAAGCCGCGTAATCCGCCCACCTGGATGCGTATGGCCTTTCCGTGGGGCAGCGTCGATGCATTGTCGGTGATCCGAAGGGTAAACCGTGACTGGTGTCGCAGCAGATCCAGCAGCTCCAGGCACTGCTGTCGAGCCACCTCTGATTTGCAGCGAACGCCTTCGCGCTCCGCGATACAAAAGCGTTGCGCCTTGGAACAGTTACATTGGTTGGTCAGAACGCTTTTTTCGAACACGCAGAACAGTTCGTTGACATCGCGGTAGGTCTTGCGGAAGGCTTCGTTATCCATCGCAGTACACTCATCACCCGGGTTTCTGGGTGAAGCGTCTGATCATGCGGCGATCCCGTTTGTTGGGTCTGCCTCGATCGGTTGCCGGGGTCATGGCGTGCACATAGCGCCGTTCTTCGGTCGCTTTCTGGCGTCTGAGAAAGCTCGCCTGGGTTTCGGTGTAGAGTTCCGCGGCTTCGGAGGCGGGACGGCGTTGTCTGCACAGACCACTGACCTCGATGTCCCATTCCAGAGAAACTTTGTGGATGCGCAGCCGCGCACCGATCTTGACCTCTTTACCGGGCTTGGTCCGTTGATCGTTATAGTGGACCTTGCCACCGTTGATCGCGTCGCAGGCGAGCTGCCGGGTCTTGAAAAACCGCGCCGCCCATAACCATTTGTCCAGACGGATATTTTCCGGTTTGCTGTCAGACACGCGACCCGTTTTCCAGTCCCAGCAAGGGATCGAGCTGACCGAAAGCATCCAGCTCCTCCATATCGTCGTAGCCGCCAATGTGAAGATCGTTTACGAAGATCTGCGGGACGGTATTTCGCTTACTGCGCTTGGCCATACGTCGCCACTGCGCCCGATCACTCTCGACCCGGATCTCCCGGTATTCCACACCCTTGGTGTCCAGCAGCTGCCTGGCCCGCACGCAGTAGGGGCAGATGGCGGTGGTATACATCTCAACTTTTGGCATGTGATTATTCTCTGTTGACAAAGTATCGAACAATCCTAGCAGTCGACGGCAAATCGGTCCAGACGGGAAAATACTCGCCTGGGCAGACGTTGGGCCGGTTGTTCAATCCGTAGGAGCCCGCTTGCGGGCGAACTGGTCCTGCGTACCGGCCATCTTCGCCGGCAAGCCCTGCTCTACGGACTGTGCTTGTCGAGCATCACGAGGTAGCATTAAGACCTAACATAGAATCGTGGCGTGTGAGGTGCGTCTGAGCACACGAAAGACGCCAGCCCGGATTTCTCACCAGAAGGATTCATCGATGCTGACTGAAACCCCCCAACCGATTTATCTCAAAGACTATCAGCCACCTCGGTTTCTGATTGACAGGGTGGACCTGGCGTTCGATCTTGGTGAGGAACTGACCGCGGTGCACGCACGCCTGACGGTGCGGCGGAACCCGGATGCTTCTCGGGGCGATGGGGCCCTTTGCCTGAACGGTGAGCAGCTCGAACTGCAGTCCATTTCCCTGGATGGGCGACCTCTGAACCCCGACGCCTACGCCCTGGATGAGGAATCACTGCAGATCCGGGAGGTGCCCGATGCCTTCATTCTGGAAACCCGCGTGCACATCCGGCCCCAGAACAACAGCGCCCTGGAGGGACTGTATAAAAGCGGGGGTATGTTCTGTACCCAGTGTGAGGCCGAAGGTTTTCGCAGGATCACCTACTTTCTGGACCGGCCCGATGTGATGTCACGCTTTTCTACGTCGGTCACGGCCGACAGGTCGAGGTATCCCGTCTTGCTTTCCAACGGCAATCCCGTGCAAACCGAGGACCTCGGCGATGGACGGCATCGCGTCGCCTGGGAGGATCCCCACCCAAAGCCTTGTTACCTGTTCGCACTGGTCGCCGGTGATCTGCGCCATATCGAGGATACCTATACCACGGCTTCGGGAAGAGCGGTGGCATTGCGTATCTATGTGGAGCCCGCCAATATCGATAAATGCGATCATGCCATGCGCTCCTTGAAGAAAGCCATGCGCTGGGACGAGGAGCGCTTTGGCCGGGAATACGATCTTGATATCTACATGATCGTGGCCGTCAATGATTTCAACATGGGGGCGATGGAAAACAAGGGCCTGAACGTCTTCAATTCACAGTATGTGTTGGCCAGACCGGAGACGGCCACCGACCGGGATTACCAGAATATCGAAGGCGTTATCGCCCATGAATACTTCCACAACTGGACCGGCAATCGGATCACCTGCCGGGACTGGTTTCAACTTAGCCTCAAAGAGGGGCTGACGGTGTTTCGAGATCAGGAATTCTCCGCGGACATGGGTTCCCGGGGTGTCAAGCGCATCGAGGATGTGCGCATCCTGCGCGCCCACCAGTTCTCTGAGGATTCCGGTCCCATGGCCCACCCGGTGCGGCCCGCCTCCTATATCGAGATCAACAATTTCTACACGGTCACGGTGTACAACAAGGGGGCGGAGGTGATACGCATGCAGCGCAATCTGCTGGGTGCCGAAGGGTTCCGCAAGGGAATGGATCTGTACTTCAGGCGACATGACGGTCAGGCGGTGACCACCGATGACTTCGTGGGGTGCATGCAGGATGCGAGCGGGCGGGACATGGGTCAATTTCAGCGCTGGTACCATCAGGCGGGGACCCCGCGGCTGGGTGTTGAGGGCAGATATGACGAGCAGGCCAGAACTTATACCCTGGAGGCGGAGCAGAGTTGTTCGGAGACAGCGGATCGATCCGGCAAGGAGCCGTTCGATATACCGCTGGCCCTTGGGCTGTTGGATACGAAAACGGGCAAGGACCTTCCGATGACCCTGCAGGGTGAGACGCCGGCGGGCGCGACCAGTCGCGTGTTGGAACTGCGTCAACCGAAAGAGAGATTTTGCTTCGTCGGTATTCCCGTTCGGCCCGTGCCATCCCTGCTGCGGGGTTTTTCTGCGCAGGTGAGAGTGGACTTCGCTTATAGCGATGAAGACCTCATGTTTCTCATGGCCCATGACAGTGACGATTTCAACCGCTGGGACGCCGCCCAGGAGCTTGCCCAGCGAATGATTCTCAACATGGTGGCGCAGTATCGCGACGGTCGACCGATGGCGGTGCCGCAGGGGGTCGTCGAGGCCTTTGGGACCGCATTGGCCGATGACTCCGCTGACAAAAACCTGCTCGCCGAGGTATTGCATCTGCCCTCGGAATCCTACCTGGGGGATCAGATGGAGACGGTGGACGTAGAGGGGATTCACGGTGCCCGCGAGGCATTCATGAATTGCCTGGCCGGTGCCCTGAAGCAGCGCTTGATCCAGTTATACCGGGAGCATGAGGAGGAAGGAGCCTACGATATCCAGCCCGATTCCATCGGTCGCAGGGCGTTGAAAAACGCCTGCCTGAGTTATCTGATGCAACTCGGGGACCCGGCGATTCACGATTTATGCGTACAACAGTTTCAGCGTGCCCATAACATGACGGATTCGATTGCGGCGCTCGCCGCCCTGGCCAGTACCGATTGCCCGCAGCGGGCTCAGGCCCTGGAGGCCTACGCGGAGCAATGGAAAGACGATACCCTGGTTATGAACAAATGGTTTGCCGTGCAGGCCATGTCGAAGTTGCCCGATGTCTTGCATCAGGTCAAGGCGCTGATGGGGCATCCGGCTTTTTCCATCGCCAACCCGAACAAGGTGCGCAGTTTGATCGGGGCCTTCTGCTCCGGTAACGTGTCGGGGTTTCACGCGGCCGACGGATCCGGGTACGATTTTCTCGCCGGCCGTGTACTGGAATTCGACCCCCTGAATCCCCAGGTCGCTGCGCGCCTGGTGCGTAGTCTGGCCCGATGGCGCCGGTACGACCCCGAGCGCCGGGAAATGATTAAGTTGCAGTTACAACGTATACTTGAGGCCGAAAACCTCTCCAGAGACGTGTTCGAGATCGTGTCCA
>JAUXGQ010000184.1 GCA_030621975.1 Gammaproteobacteria bacterium
GCGGCGCGACCTCGGTATCTTTGCGATGAGACCCATCGGTGATCAGCTAATTCCTTGAACAATATAGCATTTTATAAAGACGCAGCTATCCTGCTTTTTCTAAACTTGCTGCGACTTCGGTTTTTTATTCTAGCGGATACGGATACAGGATAACACAGGTTGACGGCTTTTCTAAAATCCCAGGACGCCCCACTTTGCGCGAGTTCGGCCCGGGTTCTGATCCCGGCAGCCGACTGCCAATACACGCAAGATCGAATCGGCCATCTCCTCGGGCGTAAGTTTTCGTTCGAACCAAAGGAACATCAATGGCATGACGATAATCGGAGCGGCGATCCCGGCAACCAGCGCGCTGATCTCCGTCGGATGCAGTCCGTGAACGTCAGCGGCAGCATGTGCTACGTTGCTTGCCCATTGGCACCGATTCCGAGTTCTCGTTGCAGTTTCCATGACACAAAAACATCTGAGCTGACCCCCACCTGAGCTGAGTACGACGACTGGCCATCCGGACGCGCTTCAGCTACTTTTAGCCCAGCCAAAAGTAAGGCAATAACAAGCCCACGGTCTTGAAGGACCGTGGGCTCCACCAACAACCGCGTGCAGGCTTGACCAGCGCTAACCGTTGAGCCCGCACGCCCAAACACCCAAAGGATAGCCCATCTACCCACAGAACGCACGCCCATTCGTGGTCACGGCCTACGAGGTGGACTGTCTGGGCAGACCGAGGCCCCGACTGCCTGAGCGCTGCCCGTATTACGATCCGGCAGGTCCGGAGTGCAGCGTGGGCCTCCACCACTTCAGGGAGCGCAAGACCGGTCCATGCCACCCGCTCGGAGTTGCGCACTGTCGGACCCACCGCAAGGCCTTCACCCTCTACCCGCCCGGTCACCGGCCCTATGGCCGGCAGGCCGTGGTGCCTCTGGCACCCGACGGCGGCCAGTTGCTCTGCGATGATGACCACCCGAGCGCCATCGGTATCGAGATGGAGATCGAGGGTGGGATGTTCGATGCGGCCCTGGATGCCGCAGCGGGACGGGCCTGGCCGCGGTGCAGCGACCGATATGGAGACGGTGGCCTGGTGAGCTACTGGTCCGGCCAGGGGCGGTTTCTCGATCAGACCATGGAGCTTGTTGGCGTGACCCCGGGGCTTGGCGGCGAGGCCAGGGGCCAGATCGCCGATGTGCTGGGCGTGGAACGTATGCTGCTCGACGAGCAGGCCGGGGCGGTGCGCGATGCGCCGGGCTATCGCAGCCGGGGCGAGGCAGTGTGCGCAGTGCTGCGAGCCATGCCGGCGAGCAGGCGGCGATACCAGCGCCTGCTCGAGGCCGGGCGTGTGGCCGGGCTGTGGGGTGTGCCCTTGTACCTTGATTCGCGGTGCGGGTCGCTGGTGCGCATGCCGTTCCGGGTATCCGGAACGCGAGATCCGCCGCCGGCAGGATTGCGACCGGCGGCATCCACGAAAGTGGGACGCTGACCGGTCGTCTCGCTCGGCGTAGGCTCGACCCATGATGACGACACCAGGAGGCCGGGCGTGACGGCGGACGGAATGAAGCCTACCAGGCCCATCGGGGCCGCATCGACCGAGGCGCTGTTCCGCTACCAAGTGGTTTCGCTGTCTTTGACCCTCGAGATCGGCGGGTTGGGCAAGGATGCCGCGGTCGGCCAGGTCGCCGGCATGCCGCACCGGGGCCCGTGGGGCGAGACGCGCCAGGTCAGCCGGCGGACGGTCTACCGTTGGCTGGCGGACTTCACCGCCGGGGGCATGGCCGGGCTGGAGCCGGCCGAACGAGAGAGGGTGGATGGTTCCAGGGTGCTGCCCGAGAAGTTGCTCGGTTTTCTCGATAGGCAGAAGAAGGCCGACCCGCGAACCTCGATCCCTGAGATCATCCGCCGGGCACGCGAGAGTGGGGTGGTCGAACCCGACGCGTGCATTGATCGCAGCACCGTCTACCGCGCCTGCAGGCGCCTGGGCCTGGAGGTGGCCAGGCGCAAGAGCGTTCCCGACCGCGACACCCGGCGCTTCGCCTACCCGCACCGGCTGGACATGGTGCTGTCGGACGGCAAGCACTTCCGCGCCGGCACCAGTCGGGCCAAGCGGCTGGCCATGTTCTTCCTCGACGACTGTTCGCGCTACGGGCTGCACGTGGTGGTGGGCACCTCGGAGAATAGTCGGCTGTTCTTGCGCGGGCTGTACGAGATGATCCGCCGCCACGGGCTGATGTCCATCTTCTACCTCGACCATGGCTCGGGCTTCATCGCCGACGACACCATGGCGGTCATTGCGGCGCTGGGGGCTCTGCTCATCCACGGCGAGGTGGCTTATCCCGAGGGCCATGGCAAGATAGAGCGCCTCCACCGCACCGCCAAGGCCGACGTGCTGCGCGGCCTGGATCGCCGCCCTGACGTGGATCCCGACTGCGGATCGCTGGAGCTACGCCTGCAACATTACCTTCGCGAGGTATACAACCACCAGCCCCACGAGTCCCTCGACGGCCAGAGTCCGGCCGAACGCTTCGCGGCCGACGACAAGCCCCTATGCTTCCCCGAAAGCGACGCCGAGTTGCGACGCAACTTCAACGTCTACCTCAAGCGCAGGGTCTCGGCCGACCACGTCGTCTCGGTCGACTCGGTGCTTTACGAGATGCCCCGTGGCCACGCCGGCGCAAGGGTGGTGATCGAGCGTAACGTGCTCGATGACCGGCTGCGCTTCAATCACCAGGGCCGGATGATCGAGTTGGCCCCGCTCGACCTGACCAATAACGCCCGCTGCCACCGCGCCCGCGGCCGGGATCGGGCGGACGACGAGGTGGCCCACCCCCTGCCCAAGAGCGCCGCCGACATGGTCTACGACCGCGAACTTGGTCCGGTCGTCGGTCCGGACGGAGGCTTGAACCGAACCCCTCACAAGGAGGACTGAACCATGAAGGACTTCCGCAGCCGCTTCGGCTTCCACACCACGCCCTTTACCCGCGAGATACCCCCCGACTGCCGCTTCAGCCTGCCGATGCTCGACGAGCCGGTCGACTCGCTCGAACGCATCATCGAGCGCCGCATGTCCGCCGCCCTCATCGCCCCGGCCGGCACCGGCAAGACCTCGGTGCTTCGCGCCCTGAACGCCAGGCTGCCCGAGGCCCGCTACCGGGTGCGCTACATCAAGGCCACCTGCCTGGCCAGGCGCGACCTGTGCCGCGAGATCGCCGCGGCCGCAGGCTGCGCCCCGGCAGGCAACTTTCCCTCCCTGGTTCGCAGGCTCCAGGAGCACTTCCTCCAGATCGCCGACACCGACGGCCTGCGCCCGGTCATGCTCGTCGATGAGGCTCACGAGACACGCCCCGAGGTTCTGGGCCTGTTCCGCCTGCTGACCAACTTCGCCATGGACAGCCGCCTGGTGCTCAGTCTGGTGCTGTGCGGCCAGCCCCCCTTGCGCTCCCTGCTCAGACGCGACGACATGGAGGACGTGGCCCGCCGCATGGCCCTGTACGCCATCCTCAGACCCTTGACCCGCGAGGAGACCAGGCAGTACCTCGAGCACCGCTGCTCGGTCGCCGGCTCGCCCTCGTTGCCATTCGACGAGCGAGCATGCGACTCCATCTTCGAGATAGGCCGCGGTAACATGCGCGCCACCGACAACCTGGGCCTTGAGTCGCTTCAACTGGCTCACCAGGCCGACCTCGACTCGGTCGGATACAACCACGTGGTCGAGGCAAGAAGGCGGCTGTGGCCGTGAGCAAATTTGATTCCGACCCCAAGCCGGACCTGCTCCCGATCGCCAGCCCCGCCGAGATCACCTCCACACCCAAAGAGCACAACTGGCTCGTGCGCGACCTGTGGGGGCGATCCGCCGTCGGCATACTCGGCGGCGCTCCCAAAACGTGCAAGTCGTGGCTGGGCCTGGATATGGCCGTCAGCGTCTCGTCCGCAACCTCCTGCCTCGGCCGCCTGCGCGTCGATTGCCCGGGCATGGCCCTGATTTACCTGGCCGAGGACTCCCCGGCCATGGTCCGCTCCCGCATCGAATCCATCTGCGCGCATCGCGATCTGGACATCACCAGCCTCGACCTGAAGCTCATCACCGCCCCCGCCCTCAGACTCGACCTCCTTCGGGACCAGGCCCGCCTGATCGCCACCATCGACAAGCTGCGACCCTGCCTGCTGCTGCTCGATCCCCTCATCCGCCTCCACAGGCTCGACGAGAACTCCAGCTCGGACATCTCCGGCCTGCTCGGCTTCCTGCGCGAGTTGCAGCGCTCGTACGATCTGGCAGTCGTCCTGGTCCACCACACCAGCAAGAAGCATCGCGCCAACCCGGGCATGGCCCTGCGCGGCAGCTCCGACATCCACGCCTTCGGCGACAGCAACCTCTACCTGACCAAAAAGGACGACAAGCTCACTCTGACCATCGAGCACCGTGCCGCTGCCTGCCCGGACCCCCTCGCCCTCCAACTCGTCTCCCGTCCCGACGGCTCCGCCACCCACCTCGAACTCGTCTCCGGGACGACCACCGACGATCAGGCCTCGACCCAGCCACCAAGCCTTGAGAATCAGGTTATCAACCTGCTCGCCATCGCGGCATCGCCACAGTACCGCTCTCAACTTCGCTCCAAGCTCAGAGTCAACAACCAACGCCTCGGCAAGGCCCTGGCCGTTCTCGAGCATAAGGGCACCATCCAGAGAACAGATCAGGGCTGGATGCTCCCCTCGCAATCTCCCCTCCATCCCAAACCTCTACAGCTCCAGCTGACCGGATAACCACATAACCAGACGCGTTCCGCGTTCCGCCCTTGGGGGTCGCCCGGAACGGAACGCGGAACGCTATCCCAGCAGGACGGCCGCCAAAGACCGCAGGCGGGCAAAAAGCGCCACCCTGTAAAAGTGGCGCGCCCGCCGGAGGTCCCACATCTCTGTCGCAGTCGCAACCCGGCCGTCCGACACCACGTCAACTCCCTGCCCTTGGACAGTCAGGCTGGTCCGTGCAGGGGCACTTCACTGCCAACTTCCATGCAACAACTCGTGTCAGGGGGCATGCAACGCAACAGCCCCGAAATCGCCAAGTAACCAAAAAATTTCTTGTCAATCACCCTCATCTACTCCGTCCCCAATCGATCCTTGTCATTTTATATCTCCCACTAGATGGCGATTAAAATTCCGTGGGGTA
>JAUXGQ010000507.1 GCA_030621975.1 Gammaproteobacteria bacterium
ATCCCGCCACAGGAATTTGCCCGGCACATGCATCACCTGGCGAAGCGCGGCATGCGCGCCTGTTCGCTGGACGATTTCTTTGCCTGGCTGGGGCAGGAAAGGGAACTGCCCGAGGGCAGCTTCCTGCTCACCTTTGACGACGGTTTCCTCGGCGTCTATAAGCATGCGGCTCCGGTGCTGCAGGAACTCGGCTGGCCGGCGACAGTCTTCCTCGTCAGCCGCCTGATCGGCAAGAACGACGCCTGGTGTCAGTCGCAAAATCCCGACGGCGCCACCTATCCGCTGTTGACGCCGGAACAGATCCGGGCCATGCGGGAGACCGGGTGCGCGTTCCAGTCGCATACCCGCCTGCACCCCGATCTCACCACCCTGGCCGAAGACCGCCTGACGGAAGAACTGGCCGGTTCGCGCCGGGACCTGGAAGACCTGCTGGGGGAAAAGGTGCCGTACCTAGCCTATCCTTATGGCCGCCTCAACGACCAGGTCATCGACATCACCCGCCGGGCCGGCTACGAAGCAGCTTTCTCCACGCAACCGGGGTTCAACCGCCGCAACGTCGATCCCTATCGCATCCGCCGTCTGGACGTCTTCGGAACCGACAGCGCCAGCATGCTCGCGCGCAAGATCCATTTCGGCAGTAACGACGGCTCCTGGCGGCAGACCTTCCGCTACTACCGCGGCCGCGTGGCCGACCGGCTGGGGCTGTGACTACGCATGTCTGAAGAAATGACAACATCGGAAACACAGGAACCCGTTCTCATCAGCGTCGCCCTGTGCACCCACAATCACGCCGACCGGCTGCCGCGAACCCTTGAAGACCTGGGTAACCTGACACCGCCTGATCGCCCCTGGGAGATCGTGGTGGTGGACAACGGTTGCACCGACGAGACGCCGGCGCTGCTGGCAGACACAGGCTGGTGGCCGCCGGGCGTCCCGGTGCGCATCGTGCGTGAGGAACGTCTCGGCCTCTCCAACGCCCGCAACCGCGCACTCAGGGAAGCGCGCGGCAAATACCTGCTGTTCGTGGACGACGACGAGACTCCGAACCCGCGCTGGCTGACGTCCTACGAACGCGAGATGCTGGCCTACGCCCCGGATGCCCTCGGCGGACGCATCGACGTCCTGTTCGAGCACGGTGAACGCCCCGCCTGGCTGCAGGATGAACTGCTCGGCTTCCTGGGCCATCTGGATCACGGCGAGGGCCGCTGGCTGAACGATCCGGCCACACCCTTCTACGGCGGCAATTTCGCCGTGCGCAAGGATATATTCTCCCGCATTGGCGACTTCGATACCGAGCTGGGGCGCAAGGGCCAGGTCAACTTCGGCGGCGAGGACACCGAATTCTACCGTCGTCTCATTGCGAACAACTTCAGGGTGCGCTGGGTTCCCGATGCCATCATCGGGCACCGCATCCGCGTCGACAAGCTGAGGCGCCGCTATTTCCTGGAACTGCACTACCGGCAGGGACAGGCGGAAGGTTCACGCAGGCGCGGCGGGCAGTCGCGCGTGCCACCCCGATACCTGTTCGGACAACTGGCCCGCGCCGTCGGCATCGCCCTGAAGCGACGCCGCGAGCAGGGCAGCGACCACTCATTGAGGCTGGAAATGAACGTGGTCTATTTTCTCGGATACATACAGGGGTGGATTGCCAGATAAACCGGGCCACGCCCTGTTTTATATAGCCTGACATACCTCCCCATGACAGAAGCAGCAGAACCCATGCAGACATACATGGCAAAAGTCTTTGGCATCGGCCTCTCCAAGACCGGCACCACCAGCCTCGCCCGCGCCCTCGATATGCTGGGATACAGAACCCGCGACTACCTGGGCGTCACCCGTTATCGCGCCAGCGACCTGTCCTGCCTCAATCTCCGGGAAATAGACGAGAACGACGCCTTTACCGATACCCCGATACCCAGCTTCTACAGGGAACTCGACCAGAGATATCCAGGCTCCAAATTCATCCTCACCACCCGGGACATGGACGCCTGGCTGAAGTCGTGCAGGAAGCAGTTCACCGAACGCATAACGGCGCGGCAGAACGAGGCGACCGCACAGCTGCATACCGATCTCTATGGCTGCTTTGCCTTCGACGCGGAGAAATACGCCAGCGGCTATACACGTTACGTCAATGGTGTGCTCGACTGTTTCAGGGACAGGCCGCAGGACCTGCTGGTCATCGACATCTGCGGCGGTGACAACTGGGAAAGGCTGTGCACCTTCCTCGGGAAACCGGTGCCGGACATGCCCTTCCCCGTGACCAACGTATCCGCCATTCAGTGGATGGACATCCAGAATATCGTGTCGATTGCAAAGCAGGCCGGCCGTGAAGTCAGCCGCAGATACGGAAAGAGCTCCCCCGCCGGGCACGGAGGATCAAAGGGTGGTCTGGCACAGCGGATCAGCACCCTGTTTTCCGGTATTCTCAGGGCCGGCCAGCCGGATAACAGTAGCCGCATGGAGAAAGCCGGCAGCGTCTCCCTGAAGATCATTCTCGAGGGACTGAACAAGATGAACCCCTCGATTCCCGTGATCTCGCCAGACAATGCAGACATGCCCTTTGCCGAAAGAGAAAAACAGCCCTACGTCTGGGTGGTCGACCCGGTCGGCGTGGCCGCGAACTGCCCGGAAGGGAGCGGCAGCTTCAGCGTCAGTATCGCCCTCATCGAGGGTGGCAGGCCGGTATGGGGCGTGGTCTACAATCCACTGGAAGACAGCG
>JAUXGQ010000281.1 GCA_030621975.1 Gammaproteobacteria bacterium
CGCCCTGCCGGAACGGGACGTCTCTTTGCGCGGGCGCCACCGTTATGCGGTGGCTGAAGTGAAAGAGATCCTGGGACGGATCTGGAAGTGGGTGCTGGTGGGCATCGGCGTCGGCGCCTTGTTCCATGGCTACGTCCCCGAGGCCTGGGTGAGTGAACATCTGGCGGGTGGCGAGTGGTATAGTGTGCCGGCGGCCGTGCTGATGGGCATCCCCCTCTATTCGAATGCCACGGGGGTTATTCCGGTGGCCGAGGCCATGCTGGGTAAAGGGGTGGCCATCGGCACTACCCTGGCCCTGATGATGAGTGTCGCCGCCCTGTCGCTTCCGGAGATGCTGATACTGCGCAAGGTCATCCGCTGGCAGGCCCTGGGCCTGTTCGCAGGGGTTTTGGCGGTGGCGTTCACCCTCGTGGGCTGGGGTTTCAACCTGTTCACCGCCGGGACATCATGAGTATGCAACTGCAATCCGTCATCAATTGTCCCCACTGTGGTTTTAGCCGTCAGGAAACCATGCCTACGGACCAGTGCGTCTGGTTTTGGGACTGCCCCCAGTGCAAGGCGCTGATCCGGCCCAAGGTGGGCGACTGCTGCGTTTACTGCTCCTACGGCAGCGTACCCTGTCCGCCCGTGCAGCAATCGGGAAGGCGTTGCTGCGATTGAGCATGGGTTGCCAAATTGAAATGAAAATAGGTTCTGCTATCCGTAGGAGCCCGCTTGCGGGCGAAAATGCTCATGCCGGATGCACGTTCGCCCGCAAGCGGGCTCCTACAGGTTGGGATTGCTCCCTATGACAAAGCACATCAAGGCCCTCGGTACCGGTTGCCGCAACTGTGAGATCACCGCCAATTTGATCGCTCAGGCGGCCAAGGATGCCGGCATCGTGATTCGATTGGAGAAGGTCACGGATCTCGCCGAGATCATGAGTTTCGGTGTGATGTCTACACCGGGTGTCGTAGTGAACGGCAAGCTGGTGCACGCGGGTGGCCTGCCGGGACCCGACGACGTGCGGGCCTGGGTGGCGGATTGAACGGCAAAGATCCGAACCCTGGTGAGAGATCCGGGTTAGGCCGGCCCCCATGGCTGACCGGAAACCGCCAATAGGTGCTTGACGTTCTTTATGGCGGCGCGTACTTTTTTCACTTCATCAAACCACTCGAGGCGAAACAATGTCCAGCTTGACCACGCTCGTAATCGGCATCTTCATCGGCTGGAACCTTCCGCAGCCGCCATGGGCACGGGAGGTGCAAGACACCGCAGCCAAAATATTTCGTTCCACGATCAAGAGCGTCGCTCGGCGACTGTGACTTCGCCTGGTGGGAGATCCGGGCTGGCCCGGATCTCCCACGGCTCTTCTACTGCCAATGTAGGCTGGGGCTTGCCCCAGCTTTGTTGATTAGCCGACGCGAAACAAAGAGCTGGGGCAAGCCCCAGCCTACCGGCAGGCGGGTCGCTTGCCGCGCTGGTGCGCCTTGTTGCGTAACGCCAGAGCGATCGACATATGGCCGATCAGATCATCCGTGCGTGTTTTGTGTGAGGGGTGGGTGGATAGGAACTCGGGTGACTCGGCGCCGCCCGCGGCCTTCATGTTCTTCCACAGCTGAATGCTCTCCAGGGGATTGAAACCGGCCTTGGCCATCAGGTCCAGCCCGAGGATGTCGGCCTCGCTTTCCTGGGCTCGGTTGTAAGGCATCAATATGCCGTACTTGGTGCCTACGCCCAGCAGCCCCATCATTTGCTGGCCGGCAACCGATTGCGGGTCGGCAACCGCACTCAGCGCGTTCAGTCCGGCCTCTACCGCCATTTGCTGAGATACCCGTTCGTTGGCATGGTGGGATAGCACGTGCGCGATTTCATGCCCGATTACGGTTGCCAGTTGATCCTGGTTTTCGGCCACTTCGAGCAGGCCGGTGTTGACTCCGATCTTCTTGCCGGGCAGGGCAAAGGCATTGGCGGAATCATCCTGGAATACCACGACCTCCCAGCCGCGGCCCACCTCGCGGGTGATGGCCTGCGCTACGCACTGAACGAACTTGTTGGTCTGGGCAGTGTGGTCGACCGGTGTTTCCCGCTTAAGATTCGAAAACGCCTGTACGCCCATCTTGTCCATCTCGCCCTCTGACATGAATGCCAGTTGCGAGCGACCGGTGGGGGTGGTCGCACAAGCTGTCAACATCAGCAGGCTGACGACAATGGTCGACCGCCGGAGCCCCGATTTCCACCCATTGAGCCGTGAACCTGCTTTACGTCCCGTAGTGGCATCACCTTTTGGGTGGACGGGTATCGAGCGATTTGTTTCTTGACGCCCAGACACTTATCATTTCCTCGAAGCGGTCAACTGCCGTTAAAACAAACAGGGCTCACCGAAGCGAGCCCTGTTTGGCTGGCACACCGGATTCCCGGAGTTACCTCGGGAATCGGGGATCACCCGCCGGGGGTTATTCCTCCAAACGGCCCAGCACCAGGATCTCCACCCGCCGGTTCTCGGCGCGACCCTCGTCCGTTCGGTTGCTGGCGATAGGCATGCTTTCGCCCGCGCCCCGGCTCACGATCATCGAGGCGTCGAGTCCCGTTGAGACCAGGTAGTCAGTCATGGCCTGGGCACGCTGCTCGGAGAGCTCCTGGTTATAGTCATCGTCGCCAACGTCGTCCGTGTGACCGATGATCTCGACGTAGACGGCCCTCCTCAGCTGGATTCTCGCGTCCCCGCGGTGTTTCTCGACGAGCTGCTTGCCCTGTTCGGTAAGTTCCGCGCTGCGGCGGGGAAACAGGGCAACACTCGGGAAGAGCATGCTGTCCAGGGCACGGAGCTCGCCTATCACGTAGATCTCGACCCGACGGTTCAGGGCGCGTCCCTCTTCTGTGTTGTTGCTGGCGAGCGGCGCGTTCTTGCCTCGGCCCAGGACCCGCAGGATGTCAGCCGGCACCCCGGTGTTTGCCAGGTAATCGCGCACGGCTTCAGCGCGGCGTTTGGACAGACCCATGTTGTACTCAGCGGAGCCGGTGTTGTCCGTATGACCAACGACGATGACCTCGAAGGCCTTGGCCAACTCGGGTCGCACGTCTTTGCGTTGCTCTTCGATGGCCTGCTTGCCCTCTTCGGTGAGATCCGCCTTATCGAAGGCGAACAGGGCTGCGGCCGGGACATTAATCAATACGGCTACCCCGGATGGTGCGCCCTTGGTGATCTCGACCGGAGCGTCCAGGACGACCCCGTCACAGCCTACGATGGTTGCCATCCCGGGTTTCCAGGAGCCCGTGCGCACGCAGTCGCCGCTGCCGCTGCGCACGATATTGCCCCCCGAGTCGCCGGTGTAGCCCGGGGCCTCGTCCCGCGCATGGGCGGTACCGGCGGCTAGGACAACGGATGTGAGCACTCCCGCAAGAACGGAGCCCAGCGCTTTTTTGTTGACGTACATTCGGATTTTCCTCCTGGATCGATTAGGTTTGGGCCGCAAAGTGTAACATCATACCGGGCCTGGGTGACACCCTAGTCTTAATAGAGACAGAATAAACAGGGTCAATCCATTGCCACCGGTACGGGCTTTATCCGCCAGATGTCTTCACAAGGCCACTACAGGGCTTCGTCTATGCACCGCCACCAAGTCAGATTTCTTTTTCTCAACCTGGGTCATTTTATGGACGACTTGTTCATGCTGATTTTTGCATCCGTAGCGGCACTACGACTCAGCACCGAATGGGGATTCAGTACGCTGTTTGGTCTGCTTGCGGCAGCGGCTTTGTTGGTCTTCGTTGCCGTTTTGTTGCTGCCGAAGTCAGAGAAAGCAATACAACGCCGTTCCCCATCAACGGCGTGAGCCTATCGCAGCCCCAGAGTTCCCGAGCGTGGGATTATTTGAGACCGATCTTCTCTCCCACGGATTTGGTATTGAACCCCAGCAGGGAGTAGAGCGGACAGATACCGGCGATACCGGTAATCAATAAGATCACACCGATCCACCCGACTGGATGCTGGAGCGCGTAGAACACGTTCCCGATCAGCAGAACACCCAGAACGATACGGATAATCCGGTCGACCTTCCCCACATTGTGTTTAAAAAGATTCATGGTGGTATCTCCAATAGTGATACTGCATCTGATACGCCCGGTGAGAGGAGTGCGAGGGGGATGTCGCGTCTACGGACTAACGACAGACCTCTCCATTTCCTCTAAAAATCAACTCCATAATTAGATAGGATTAA
>JAUXGQ010000314.1 GCA_030621975.1 Gammaproteobacteria bacterium
CAGCCTAAACGGCTAAGCCATCTGCGACAAAGAAATGCAAAAGGGGGAGGAATAAGAAGAAGGTTTCAACAGCCTAAACGGCTAAGCCATCTGCGACAGCGCCGCAGATTTCACCTTCCTACTCAACAGCATAGCCCCCCCATTCGGCGGGGGGTTCCGCTCCATCTTTTCGCAGATCGCCACAACAGGGATTCTACCGCATAGACCTCTCCCAAGCCATTGATTTAAAAGAGCTGGCGGGGAGTTTATCATCCACAACAGAAACATCGTCTCACAACCTTATGATTTATCTTAGTTTATTGTTAAAGAGCACGGCAACAGCGCCGGTTGGCGCCTGCCGCCTCCGATTCACAGGATGATGACGGCGGGAAAGTGGGCCACCTCTTCCCCCTCCAGGGTTTTGGAGGCGGCGCGGCAACCGGCGCAGAGCCGATAGAACCGGATATTAGCATCTTCTTCCGCCAGTTCCAGCAGGACCTCTTGTATTTTATCCAACTCTTTCCTGTCGCGGACCGCGATTTCGAAGACGGACTTCTGCACCCGGTCGCCGTACTGGAGCAGGTGTTTGCCTGCCCGGTTGCGGATTCGATCGTCGCTGATATCGAAACAGACGACGTAGGTCTCCATCAACGCGAGACCCAGGCGTTGAACTCTGCTTCGCCTCGAAGCCATTCCACCAGGCGGCGGTTCTGGTGATGGATATGGTAGAGCGCGCTGTGGGGCTCCACCTCTCCGACCGCCTGGATGGGCTTGTCGAAACGCTCCCATAACATGGCCAGGTAGATCTTCATCGCGGGGGTCGACAGTCGGCAACCGCTCTTTGGATCATCGCGGAATTCGCCGGGCTTGATCCTGTGGCGGGTAACGGCGGTGAGGGCTGTTCGCTCCACCAGGTGGCGGAAGGGTTCCATCAGGTCGGAGGCGAGGGCTGCGTGGCGGCCGTGGGACTGATGGTAGAAGCCTCGCCAGGGAAAGAGCCCGTCCGCCCGCAACAGGGTCTCCACATGACAGTAGAGCAGGGTGTATCCCAGGGACAACAGCGAATTAAAGGGGTCCCGTGGCGGGCGGCGGTTGCGGCCACTGAATTCGTATTCATCCGGGACCAGGGCCGCCAGGCCCTGGAAGTAGAGGCGCGTGGCATTGCCCTCAATGCCGTTGAGTGTCTCCAGGTCCTGGGCCTTTCCCACCTGTTTCAGGGCCTCGTTGATGCGCAGACGTTCGTTGGGAAAAGCGATGGGATCGCGTTGCCGAAGCACCTCCCGCATGTGCCGCAGCCGCGCCAATACAAGCTGTCGCGCCACATGGGTCGATGCCTCGGGGTCTTGTGCCAGTTCCAGTTGCCGCAGCCACAGGGCGCTGCCCTCAGAACCAGGGGTTCCGTTCCAGATCGCACCCTGGTAGCGGCCACCGCCGGTGGCCAGATGGATGGGCACGGAATTCGCCAGGGCGACGCGGACAGCGGGCGTAGAGACATGGTGATTACCGAACAGCACTACCGCGCTCAATCCACGCCAGGGGGTTTCGGATACGATTTTGCTGTCCCGAGTGACGATGAGGCGGCCTTCCCTTGTGGTCAGCAGCGCGGAGTTCCCGGTCAATATCAATTGGGTGCCCTGCTCTTTACGCTCCCCCAGGGCCAGACGCCCGGATTTTGCTACGGGTGTGGGTTCGGGTTTCTTGTTTGCGAGGCTTGCCAGTTCCGTCACCCGGTGCCGGCCGACCTTCGCCAGCCAACTGTTGGGTGGGGGCGGCGACGGCGCTTTTGCGTCGGTTTCGCCCTTGTTGCCGGCACTATCCAGCACCATGTCGTTTAGAAAAAGATAGCCCAAATACCGGAATCCCTGTTCGAAGGAGACGGCACGGCTCTTTTCCTCGTTCAGTGTCAGTCCCAGTTCCCGCAGGGAACGGCGCACCGCCTCTCCCGCGGATTCCGCCTGAGCCTTGTCCTTGCACAGGACCACGAAATCGTCGGCGAACCGTACCAGGCGAAAACCCGCGCTCTCCAGGTCGCTATCGAAGTCGTCCAGCATCAGGTTGGCCAGCACCGGGCTTACCGGAGCGCCCTGGGGCAGTCCCCGGTGGCGTTCGATCCGCATCCCCTGGTAATCCACTGGGGCTCCGACCCAGGCGAGAAGCAGATCGACGATGGGGTCATCCCGGTACAGGGCCTTGAGGCGGAGCACCAGGCTGTTCCAATCCACATTGTCGAAAAAATCATCTACGTCCGCCTCGTAGACCCAGCGGTAGCCTTGCCGCCAGGCCTGCTGTATATCCAGGCTGGCGCCCTGGCGGGAACGTCCCCGGCGATAGCCGTAGCTGCGCTGGTACATGAGCTGCTCCAGCGCCGGGGCGATCTGCTGGTTCACGGCCCGCTGCACCACGCGATCCCAGAAGGGAGGAATGGCCAGGGCGCGCAGGTCACCATCCGGTTCTGAGATCACAACACCTTGCAGCGGTTGCGCCTCGTGCTCCCCTTTGCCCAGCCTGCCAGCCACCCGCTCCAGGCGGTCGGCCAGGCGCTCTTCATCTTCCGGATCCGGCGGGTCGGGATAGCGCGCCTGCCACCACTCCTCTTCGGCATCCTGTTGCGCCTCGCGGTGGAGTTTTCGCCGCTTTTGCTCCAGATTGTCGCGCATGGCCCGGTAGGCGTCGTACAGGTTTTCCTGGTCGGCGGCGCGCCGCATCAGCGATGTGGCGGGCTCGGCGCAAGAAGCCGTGGCCGAGCCGTCCGTCGCTTCGAGACGATAGCGGCCGAGTCCGAAGGCCCGGCGCTGGCCGATTCCGAGATACTGCCCCAGCACCAGCATGCGCCACCATTCCGGCGGCAGGCGGCTACCCGCCCCCAGGACGATCTCCCCTGACATACCGCCGATAGGGTTGGCGTTGCCCTGGTCATCGCGGTATTCGCTATCCAACCAGAATAGGGTTGCAAGAAAGTCGGCGTGCGGCGGGGGCTCTCCCCGAGGCAGGGTCGGTCGGCCCCGCTCCCGTTGCAGTCCGGCGAAGCTGTCGTACAGCCGTTTTAGAAAGAGCCCGTCATGCAGGTCGTCCGCTTCCCGGCAGTAACGGCGCTCCCCTCGATCTTCGATCCGCTCTTTCTTGTCTCTGAGCAGCCGCGTCGGGCTCAGCCAGCGCAGCAGGGCGCGGGGCGCCGCCGACCAGATTTGGGTTTCCGCTTCGAGCCGGTCGCCGTCGTACAGGGTAAGGTCTCCGATTCCCTGTACCGGTTGGCCCGTGAACAGGTCGTGCAGATCGGAAAGCCGCAGGTTGTCCCGCAGTGGCACTGCCGGTTCCCGCATGGGAGCACCCTCCGGAAGCTTCCGCAACCGGTTGATCAATTCCACCAATAGCCCCTCCCCACCAGGCAATGCGTACACCGCAAAGCGGTAGAGATCCCCCGAGGCGTAGTCGATACGCCCGGTCTCAGGGGCATCGATGGTGAACAGGGAGGCGAAGTTCGGAGGCGACCCCAGCAAGCCACGGACGAAGGCGTGTACCGCCGGCTGGTGAAAAAAGGAGAACCGCGCCTTGCCGGTGAATTCCAGAGTTATGACGAGAGCGCGGAGGGGGAGGAGGCCCGTTAACGGTTCAAACATGCCCTGGCACCTTCATTTACTCTTCGCCATATATTTCTCTTGCTTTCTTGGCGGCGCCCTTTCCCGGATCATTCCATTTTTCTTTGCCCCAGCGCCTGCAGATCAATTTCCTCACAGCGCGCTGTAACATCGGATCGTCCGCCAACTCATCCCGCCAGGCGTTAGCCAGCAGTCTGCCGTACAGGGCCTGTTGAATATGCATGGGCGCTTTGCCCTGTTTCAAGGCATCGATTCTGGCATTGAGCCACTCCTCCGCCGGATCATCCTCGATCTCCACCGGTTCAGTCCATTCCGGTGGCGGTGGTACAGGGCGTTCATTTCTACTTAGTGCGGGCAGCTTATGTCCCACAAGAACTGGACCAA
>JAUXGQ010000406.1 GCA_030621975.1 Gammaproteobacteria bacterium
CAAAATGTCAAAAAAACGTCACTTCGCCTGCTTCCTCCGTCTCCCCCGGGTATTCCAGCGTCTCAACCAACCTGTTTCCAAGGGATCGGAGAACGTTAAGATTCTTGCGGGCCCGGACGCTAAGATCCTGTGACGCGATGATACGAGTTCTCGAAGTCAAAACGGGGGGCAGGAGGTAATCGCGAGGCGGTTCGAGGCATTTCACACTGGCACAAAATCAATCTCTCCATAACTGGAGACAAAAGAGAAGAACTGAATGGATCCACCTACCCCGTCAAATCCGAGCCTCATACTAGTGGTAGACGACGACCACGGCTTGCGTTTTCTAGTCACCACCGCCCTTGAGCAGGCGGGCTTCGACGTCATTGAGGCCCAGGATGGTCATGCCGGCATCATGGCATACCTGGAACACCACCCCGACGTGGTACTGATGGATGTGATGATGCCCGGAATGGACGGGTTTTCGGCGTGCGCCGAGCTCAGGGGACTCCCCGGCGTCGAACACCTGCCAATCCTCATGATGACCGGGTTGGAGGACGAAGAGTCCATTACTCGCGCCTACGACGCAGGGGCAACCGACTTCATCACGAAACCCATCAACTATGCATTACTGGGGCATCGGGTACGCTATATGTGCCGCTCCAGCCAGATAACGGAGCAACTGGTCACCAGCGAACACCGTCTCAGCAACGCCCAACGCATCGCCCGATTGGGTCACTGGAACTGGGATGCGGTGACGAACGAAATTGACTGGTCGGACGAAGCCCTGCGCATCGTCGGTCTCGCCGGAACCCCATCGGAATCGTCCCTCGATGAATTTCTGTCCCGGGTGCCGGGGAATGACAAGCACCGTGTACGGCAATGGTTCCACAGGGCCATAGCGCTCGGGGAAGAATCCGATCTCAATCATTGCATCCTGGGTCATGACAACTCGGAACGGTACATACGGCAGCAGGTGGAAGCGATCCTGGATGATACCGGCCAGGTAGCCCACCTCTACGGTACGCTGCAGGACATCACCGAGTTGCGGCAGGCCGAAGCGCGCATCCGCCGGCTGGCTTATTTCGACAGCCTGACCGGTCTGCCCAATCGCGAGTCCTTCAAGGAAAGCGCCAAGCAGGCCTTGGAGCTCGCCAAACGCCACGATCGGCAGGGCGCCCTGCTGTTCCTGGATCTCGACAACTTTAAGCGCGTCAACGATACCCTGGGGCACAACATCGGCGACCTGCTGCTCAAGGAAATCGCCGCACTCCTGCAACAAGCGGTACGCGTGAGCGACGTGGTCACCCACAATGTTTTTAAAGACAAAGCCTACGACCTTGCACGCCTTGGAGGAGACGAATTTACCATTCTCCTCCCGTTGATTAGTCGTCCGGAAGATGCGGCCGTCACGGCCCGGCGTATCATGGAGCTACTCACACAATCTATCCAGCTCAACGGCCATGATGTTGTCGTCACACCGAGTATCGGCATAGCCGTTTTTCCGCGGGATGGAGACAGCGTTGACGGTATTCTAAAACACGGCGACATGGCGATGTATCATGCCAAGCGGCAAGGAAAGAACACCTTCGTTTTCTACGACGACTCCATGAACCAGGCGGCCCTGAAGCGGCTGATGATCGAAAATCAACTGCGCAAGGCCCTTGATCGCAACGAACTATCACTCCACTACCAGCCCCAGGTGGACACATTCAGCGGGCGGGTCTGCGGCCTGGAGGCCCTGCTGCGCTGGCACAACCCGGAACTCGGGTTAATGATGCCCTTAGAGTTCATCCCCCTGGCGGAGGAGACTGGGCTAATGCTCGCTATCGGCGAGTGGGTACTGGCGACCGCATGTCGTCAAACCAAGGCCTGGATTGACTCGGGGGCTCAGATAGCGCACATCGCGGTAAATGTATCGGTGCTCCAGTTTGTGCAAAAGGGATTCCCCGCTTGCGTCGCCAGGATTCTGGAGGAAACGGGCCTTGAGCCCCAGGTGTTGGAGTTGGAGGTAACCGAAAGTCTGCTGATGAAGGATGCCGAGTGCGCGGTTCAGACCCTACAGGCGCTGAAGACGATCGGCGTGCAACTTGCCATCGACGACTTCGGTACCGGCTACTCCAGCTTGGCCTATCTCAAGCAATTCCCCATTGACCGACTAAAGATCGACAGGGCCTTCATTCAGGACATTGACCAAGATCGTGACAACGCGGCCATCGCGTCGGCTGTCATTGCAATGGCCGAGAGCATGGCGCTCAAAGTCACCGCGGAAGGCGTGGAAACCGACGCACAACTCGGGTTCCTCAAAGCCACACGCTGTGATGAGGTCCAAGGTTATTTTATCAGCTATCCTTTGTCCACCGCCGAGATGAGCCGCTTTCTGGCGAAGACAGAAGAACCCGGATCGGATAAAACCGGGCAGTCCGCGTACCGCGCTGTTGGCGAATAGCAGTCTGCCTGTGTACTATTGAACTCGCGTGCGGTGACACGGGCTTTGCGGGTGAATAATGCTCCATTTCGTACACATCACGGATACCCACATCGGTCCAGATAAGGACTTTATCCTCTACGACGTTTCGACCTTACGCTCCGTGGAGACGCTTGTAGAGAAAATCAATCGCCTCCCGGTTCGTCCGGATTTCGTTCTCCACACCGGAGACATCGCAGCAGATGCCAGTCCTCAGGCCTACAGGCTCGCAGCGGAAGCCTTTGCGCCGCTCGAAATGCCTGTGTATTACGTCACCGGCAACCACGACGCCTCTCCCCTCATCCGGGAGTACCTCCCCATGGGGCCCAAGGAAGACCTCCTCGACGGAGCACTCTGCTACCGCGTCGACATCGCCGGGCAGTGCCTGCTGGTACTGGATGCACGCGGGCCAGACGAGATTGAGACACACGGACAGCTCTCGGCGGAACAGATGGACCTGCTCGCAGACGAGGTCCGCGGCGGACGCGGTCCCCTGAGCGTGGCGATCCATTTCCCCCCCTTCGAGCTGGACTCCCCCTGGCTGGACGAGGCCATGCTCCTGCTCAATGGCGAACGGCTGCACCGCATCCTGAAGCCCGCAGCACCTCGTCTACGGGGTGTATTCTTCGGTCATGTCCACCGCGGCATGCAGGTCTACCGGGACGGGATCCTCTACTCGAGTGTCGGCAGCACCTTCTGCCAGTTCGCCGCCTGGCCCGGTAGGGAGCGCCCCGTCAAGGAATCCCCTTCGCCTTGTTTTTTCAATCTAGTTTCCCTGTCGGCGCAACGAACCGTAATCAAGGAACACTTCATACTTGCTCATTAATCCTTCACGGTGGTCAGCCCGAACTGCTCCCAGGACTGAATGCCACCGCGGTACCATTTGAGTTTGCTCGGCGGGTATCCCAGGCGTAACAGCATCTTGATGTTGGAGGGCGA
>JAUXGQ010000361.1 GCA_030621975.1 Gammaproteobacteria bacterium
AATCGAAAAATCTGACTCAAAATGGCTTCCCCTCGCTACGATCGCTATTCTCGGACAGGCTCCTAGCCTTCTCCATGGAAGGCCTCGTAGATCTGCTCGGCCAATTGATTACTGATCCCGTCTACCCGGGACAGGTCTTCCACCCCGGCCCGTGACAACTCCTGCAGACCGCCGAACTGCTTCAGCAGTCTTTGGCGGCGTTTTGGACCTATGCCTGGAACCGATTGCAGCACCGACGTTCTGCCTTTCCGTGCTCGCCGCTGGCGATGACCGGTAACGGCGAATCGATGTGCTTCGTCCCTAAGCTGCTGAATCAGATGCAGGCCCGGCGAGTCAGGTGGCAGTATAATGGGCGTATTACCACCGGACAAGAACAGTTGTTCCATGCCGGGCTTGCGGTCGGGTCCCTTGGCGACCCCGACCAGCGCCAGATCGACGATGCCCAGTTCATCCAGTACCCCGGATACAGCCGATAGCTGCCCCTTGCCACCATCGATAAACAGAATGTCGGGCAGCCTGCCCTCTCCCTTCTGAATCCGGGTGTAGCGGCGTGTTACGGCCTGAATCAGGGCGGCGTAGTCATCCCCCGGGGTGATGTCGGCGATGTTGAATCGCCGGTAATCGGATTTCACCGGCCCCTGTTCATCGAAGACCACGCAGGAGGCAACCGTGAGCTCGCCGCCGGTGTGGCTGATATCGAAGCACTCCATGCGCGCCGGTATTTCATCCAGGCCCAGCGACTCCTGAAGCCCTTCCAGGCGCTGCTGCATGCCCGCGCGGCTCGCAAGCCGGGAATCCAGCGCCAGGCCGGCATTGTTCGAGGCCATCTTCAGCCAACGGGCGCGGTGGGCGCGCACCCGACTGCGAATCCTGATCCGACGTCCGTCCCGGGCATCCAGCACGGACTCCAGAAGTTCCACATCGGCGGGTTCGACGTTGACGATGATCTCGGTCGGTACCTGTTTGCCCGGGTAATACTGGGAAAGGAACGCGGACAGTATATCCGCTTGTTCGGTGCCCTCCGGTACGCGCGGAAAAAAGGCCTTATTGCCCAGATTACGCCCGGCGCGAATGAAAAACACCTGTATGCAGGCGCTGCCGGCGCGGCTTGCGCAGGCAATGATGTCCAGGTCTCCCCGTTCGCCGCTCACGTACTGTTTTTCCTGGACCCGTCTCAGGCTGACGATCTGGTCCCGGTAATGGGCCGCCCTCTCGTACTCCAGGGTGGCGGCGGCCTGCTCCATGCGGTCCGCGAGTTCGTCCACCACCTGGTTGGTCTTTCCCTCCAGAAACATCACGGCGTGCTTCACATCCCGGGCGTAGTCATCCCTGCTGACCAGACCCACGCAAGGCGCGGTACAGCGCTTTATCTGGTATTGCAGGCAGGGTCGGCCGCGGTTCCGGTAAAAGCTGTCCTCGCACTGGCGCACGGGAAACAGCTTCTGCAACAACCGCAGGGTCTCGCGCATAGCGCCCGCATTGGGGAAAGGGCCGAAGTACCGGCCCTTGTCCCTGCGTGCCCCTCTCTTCCAGGTCAGGCGCGGAAACGCATGGTCAGCGGACAAATAGATGTAGGGATAACTTTTGTCGTCCCTCAACAACACGTTGTAGCGCGGCTTAAGGGTCTTGATCAGGTTGTTTTCCAGGATCAGGGCCTCGGCTTCGGTGTGCGTCACCGTAACCTCGATCCCTTGAATCTGGGATACCATCAGTTGAATGCGCCGGTTCAAAGAACGGGTAAAATAGCTGCCGACCCGTCTTTTCAGATCCCTCGCCTTGCCCACGTAGAGCACCCCGCCCTGAGCATCCAGCATACGGTAGACGCCGGGTCGGCTGGTCAGGGCCCCCACAAAAGACTTGGGATCGAACCCCGCTTCGGGCGCCTCAGGCTCCATAGTTCACATCTGCGCCTTTCATTCGGCCTTCCCCGCACCCGGGCGAGAAACCCCGGTGAGTGCCCTGGCGCGCTCGATAACCGCCTCGAACATCTCCGTGGTCAAGCGTCGGGTCTGAGTGTTGTAGCGGCTGCAATGGTAGGAATCCAGCAGTTTCAGCCCGGTGGGAAGTTCGTGCAGTGCATTGTGGCCGAAGCGGCAGTCCTTCAGCTTCAATCCGAGCGCCTTGAGCACTGCGTTATGGGCAATGGCCCCCAAGGCCAGCACCAGGCTGCACTCCGGTAGTGTCTGGAGTTCCCGGTGCAGGAAGCGGTTGCAGGTATCGATCTCCGCCCCCAGGGGCTTGTTCTGCGGTGGCAGGCACTTGACCGCGTTGGTGATTCTGCAACCCACCAGTTCCAGACCATCGGCCCTGGAACGGGAATCGGGCTGATTACTGAAGCCACTGCGATAGAGGGTCTGATAAAGAAGAATCCCCGCATGATCGCCGGTAAAGGGTCGCCCGGTGGCATTGGCCCCGTGCATACCCGGCGCCAGGCCGACGATCAGCAATCTGGCGTCCGCGTCTCCAAACGGGGATACGGGCCTGGCATGGTAGTCCGGGAAATCGGATTTTACCTGATCGAGAAATCCCGCCAGTCTCGGACAGTCCCTGCAGTCGGGATCGAATATGCGCAAGCCTCTTTGACCTCAGTTCTTTTCGGTCATCAAACCAAAGCGAAACGCAAGCCGCGTCAACTCCACATCGTTTGTCACGTGGAGCTTCTCGTAGACACGCTTGCGATAGGTGCTGATCGTCTTCGGACTGAGACACAGGGCATCGGATATCGCCTGGTTGCCCTGGCCGCCCAGGATCATCATCGTTACCTGAAATTCACGGGCCCCCAATTGCGCAAAGGGCGATGCCGGTGAACCGCTCATTCCGGTCAGAAACTGCTTGCGCCCTAGCGCGGGATCGACATAGGCCCCCCCGGCATACACCGTGCGAATAGCCTCGAACATCTCGCTCGCGGGACAGCCTTTGGTGAGATAACCCACGGCGCCGGCATCGTGCAGCTGGGCCGGGAAGGGTTCTTCATCGAGGACGGTCAACGCAATCACTTTGAGGGAGGGGAAGGAGCGAATCAGTTTGCGGGTCGCTTCGATCCCCCCAATGCCGGGCATGTAGACATCCATCAAGACCACGTCGGGTTGGTGATTCAGCGCCTTGACCAGTGCGTCTTCACCACAGGACGCCTCCGCTACCACCCGGATATCATCCGAGTTTTCCAGGATTTGTCTGACGCCCGCACGAACCAGTTCGTGATCGTCAACCAGCAGTATTTTTATCATGCAATCCTTATCCCGCTCGGGTTTAAGCCGAGCAACGAAGCCACCTCCTTGAGCCGGCTGGAAAAATCCCCCTCTGGATTTCCAGGTTCCTGCTGGAAGGTTAACACCGGGGCGGATTCATGGAAATACCCGAATCCCATGGTCAGGAAAAGGGATAGACTGGGCCCTTGTTGTCTAACTTCTTGTTGGACGGGTGCTTTTCCGGTTTATCTCAGTTTTGTTTGCGCGCTCCCCGAACCTTGGGTAGGATCTTTGATCCCATTACCGAGGAAATTTCGTACGAGTCCGCATTCGACGCACATTTTCCTGAGATTCAAGTGTCTAAGATCAAAACAAGAGTAGGAGTCCAGCGGCGCCTCCGGAGCAGAGATATGAGACTAAAAATCGCCCTTCTACTGATATTCCTGATACCCTCCCCGCTTCCCGCGG
>JAUXGQ010000397.1 GCA_030621975.1 Gammaproteobacteria bacterium
ACTTCGAACGGGGCAAGGCGCTGTTCGACGAAGGCAATCATGTCAAGGCGGAGCTCGAGTTCAAAAATGTCCTGCAGATCGACCCCAAGGATATCGAAGCCCTGTACATGCTGGGCCGGGTAGCGGAGAAGAAACAGGAATGGCGGAACGCCTTTGGAGCCTATGCGGGTATTCTGGAGCAGGATCCCGAACATGTGCCCGCCTTGGTTGCGCAGGGGCATCTGTATCGTCTCAGCGGCGCGACGGATAAGGCCCTGGAAGCCGCCGAAACCGCCCTGGTACTTGCGCCGGGGAATGCCGACGCCCTGGTTTTGCGCGGCGCGACACGCAGCCAGCTTGGGGAGATGGAGGAGGGCATGGAGGATGCCCGGGCGGCTTTGCGGAGCGAACCGAGTAATGTCCAGGCCGTTTCTCTGGTCGCTATGCTTACCGCGAATCAGGGTGAGATGGATAAGGCCATTTCACTGGTGGAAGGAGCGATTGAACAGCACCCGGATAATAGCAGTTTGCATCTGCTCCTGGCCGGCTTGTACGAAAAGACGGGCAACCAGGAAAAGACGGTCGAGATGCTCAAAAGAGTCATCAGCAACAACCCGGATAATTTAAGACTCCGGCTTCAGTTGTCTGCGTATTACACCCAGCGCAACGACCTGGACGCAGCCGAGCAGGTACTGCGCGATGCGATCAACACCGACCCGGAAAGTGCGCCGATCAAGCTCGCGCTGGTGGATTTTCTCGCCAAGAAGCGGGATGTATCTCTGGCGGAGAAGGAACTGCTCAGTTTTATTGAAGCGAGCCCCAGGTCCTATCCACTGCGCTTCGCTCTGGCGAAACTGTATAAGGCGACGGGTAAACCCGGGCAGGCCAAGCTTGTCTATGAACAGGTGATCGCCGGGGATGATCTGGGGCCGAGTGGTCTTAAGGCCCGCACCAAGCTGGCCGAGGTGTTGTTGGCCGAAGGGGAACGGGTGGAGGCGGGTGAACTGGTCGCAGTGGTGCTGAAAGAAAACCCCAAGGATACCGATGCCTTGATAATCCGTGCCAGTATCGCCCTGATGCACAAAGATCCGGATCAGGCGATTTCGGATGTGCGCACTGTGCTGGGAGGCGTTCCCAACGACCCGAAGGCATCCCGGTTGCTGGCCCAGGCGCATTTGCAGAAGAATGAGGTCACCTTGGCCCGGGAGGCACTGGAGAAGGCAGTCGAGGCCAAACCCAAGAATGTGACCCTGAGTCTGGACCTGGCGAAGGTATTGGTAGCAACGGGTAACACGGAACGGGCGCTTGTAGTCCTCAAGAAGGTCTCGCAGGCAGTCCCGGGTAACTACATCACCCTACATGCCCTGGGCAACCTTCAGATTGCCCAGAAAGCATGGGATGCGCTCAAAGACACGGCACGGGTGCTCAAGTCCACGCACCCGGACGACCCTTTGGGTTACTACTTCATGGGTGTCGCCCATCGGGGTGAAAGTGCCTTCGAAGACAGCGTCGATGAGTTCGAGCAGGCGCTGACCCGCAAGCCGGATGCGATTCAAACACTGGTGGAGATCTCCAAAAGCTATCTGGCCCTGCAACAGCCGGAAAAGGCGCTCACGCATCTCGAGCGGGTATTAGAGACCAATCCGGATAATCTGGCGGCGCGGGATCTCAAGGGCGAGATCTATCTTCTGGAAAAGCGCTACGATGAGGCCGAAGCGGTTTTTCAGGAGATTATAGGGATCAACCCGAAATGGTCTACCCCGTACCGAAATCTGTTCAACCTCTATGCGGTCAGGAAAGAAATGGACAAGGCCGTGGAGATCCTGCGGGAAGGCGTCAAGGCGTCGGATGACAACAGCCTTAGATTTCTGCTGGCCGGGGTGTATGAAAGAAAAGGTGACCGCGACAAGGCCAGGGTCCAGTATGAGGCCATACTGGCAAAGGCGCCGCTGTCGGTTTTAGCCGCTAATAACCTGGCGATGCTGCTGGTGACCGACAACCCGGACCAGGCGGCCCTGGACAAAGCCTTCGACCTGGTCAAGGGATTCGATAAGGCCAGGAGCCCCGTCCTTCTGGATACCCTGGGCTGGGTGCATTATCAGCGGGGCGAATACGAGGATGCGGTGACGATACTCGACACGGCTGCGGTTGGCGCGGCTCAGACCCCCGTGATCGACTATCATCTCGGTCTGGCCTACTTGAAACAGGGGCAGACAGAGAAGGCCAGGGCGAGTTTGGACAGAGCCCTGAATTCCGGTGTGGATTTCACCGAATCGGCCGACGCCAAACGGGTTCTCGACAGTCTTTAGAAGCCATCGCGCCGCATGGGCGTCGCGTTATTCACAGAGGGTTGACATCGGTAAACCGTCTGTGATCTGATTACCTGGACGTACGGTTGCTGAGGCGGGAGATCCGGGAAGGTTTCCATCAGGTCTCAGCGTAGGGATACAACCACAAGACAAGGAGTCACACCATGGTCATGCCTTTTCCTTTGCGCACGCGTACTCCCCGTTTCGCCAAAATCCTGCTCGCTGCCAGCCTTTTGATAGCCTCGGCGAACGCATCCGCGTCGAGCATCTTTATTAACGAAATTCACTACGACAACGCGGGTGCGGATACCGGGGAAGCGATCGAGATAGCGGGACACGCCGGTTTGGATCTGACCGGTTGGAAACTTGTACGTTATAACGGGGGCGATGGAACGTTTTATGGTACCGAGGACCTGCATGGTACCCTGCCCGATCAACAGGACGGTTTTGGCACCCTGGTTTTCGGCTTTAACATGCAGAACGGCTCACCCGACGGTATCGCCCTCGTCGATTTCGCGGATACGGTGATCCAGTTCCTCAGTTACGAGGGGGTGTTCAGTGCCAGCGACGGCCCGGCATCCGGCATGGGGAGCGCAGACATCGGTGTTGCAGAAGCGGGTGATACGCCGGTCGGCTATTCTCTGCAGCTCACGGGGGCGGGCAACCTGCCAGGGGACTTCACCTGGGCACAGGCACAGCCCGATACCTTCGGTTCGGTGAATACGGGCCAGACCTTCGTGCCGGTTCCGGCGGCGCTGCCGTTGTTTCTGTCGGGCATTGCAGGCGTTGGGTTTTTCTGTCGCGGCGGCAGAAAAGCTTAGTTGGAAAGGTTTCGGGCTGGGTATTTACGAATCTTGCACTTTAGAGTCCCCGATAGGGAATCCGTGACCCCCTCGCCTTTAGATGGGATTTGGATCAAATGAGGCGGTCGATGACCGGAAACGAATCTGATGGAGAGTCCCTTCTCCCTCCGGAGAGTGTTGTAAAAGGGAAATGTAGGGTAATGGATAAGCGCAGCGCATCCACCAGAAATCAACGGGTTGCCGGATGCGTTTCACTTATCCGACCTACATTTAGAGCCTTTTGCGACACCCTCCCCCGGGAGAGGGCGCTTTTCTATCCGTCGAATGGCCGATCGATCTGGATTTAAGCCTTATCTAATGCCAGC
>JAUXGQ010000048.1 GCA_030621975.1 Gammaproteobacteria bacterium
AAGAGCTATGGCCAAGCCAGATATGAATCCGTTCAGGAAAATTTGCATGGGGGTTGCGATGATAGCGTCTGGTAGACAGCATCACGCAAGTAGCGCGCCAATGTCAACCCATGGTGCGAATCTCTAAGTCTATACACAATACTAATCAGGACGTAACAATCGGGATACTCGTAGTATCCATTTTGATACCTGTCATGGCAAGCTGATAACTGACAACTTGTTCCATCCAGCAGACTCACGGCTCCGCGGTACCCCCGTTTTCGTCGTCGCCCATGCCGATCGGTGGTGTGATCCCGAACTGCCGGATCATGCGCCGCAGCCTCGGGCGCGACACACCGAGCACCTCGCAGGCCTGGCCCCGGTGCCAGCGGGTGAACTCCAGTACTCGACGTACGTGCACCTTTTCCAACTTGTCCAGGCTCCACTGCTCCATAGGGTTGCCGAATTCGTTGTCCTCGTGCTTGGATTCGGCGGCACGGATGTGCTCGGGCAGCAGGTCGGGTGTCAGCGTATTACCGGAGCACAGGGCGACACCTTTCATTAATACATTCTCCAGCTCGCGCACGTTGCCCGGCCAGGGGTAATGTTCGAGATAGGACATGACATCCGCTGAAATGTGCGAAACATCGCGGTTGAGTTCCCGGTTGATGCGCGTGAGCAGGGCCTGCACCAGGGGCACAATGTCCTCGTGGCGCTCGCGCAGCGGCGGCAAGTGGATATTGACTACCTGCAGACGGTAGAACAGGTCTTTCCGAAAACTGCCGTCCGCCACTTTCTGCGTCAAGTCTGCGTTGGTCGCGGTGATAACACGGGCGTCGGAGTGTTCCATCGCCTTGGCGCCGAGCGGAGTGAACTCCTTGTATTGCAGGACCCGCAACAACTTGGCCTGCATGGACAGCGACAGCTCGCCTACTTCGTCCAGGAAGATGGTGCCGCTCCGGGCCAGGGCGAACTTGCCGATCTGTTTGCTGACGGCACCGGTAAATGAGCCTTTTTCGTGCCCGAACATGTCCGACTCCAGCAGCGTCTCCACCAGCGCCGCGCAGTTGACCGCCACGAACGGGCCGTCCGGATGGCTGCCGCAGCGGTGGATGGCCCGCGCTACCAACTCCTTGCCGGTACCGGACTCGCCGGTGATGAGGACTGTGGCCGGACTCTTGGCCACCAGCCCGATGGTCTTGAACACCTCCTTCATCGCCCGGGAGCGGCCCACCATGGTCAGGGGGCTGTCGCTGCCCTGGCCGGATAAGATGACGGTCAGGTCCTCGGTGGTATCACGTGTGCACAGCAGCTTGTCGATGGCCGCATCCAACTCGTCGATGTCGATGGGTTTGTGGATATAGTCCTCCGCCCCCTTCTGCATGGCCTCGATGGTGCTCTCCATGTCGTGGAAGGCCGTGATCATGATCACCCGTGTCCGCGGCAGCCGCTGTTTGAGCACCGGCAGCACCTCCAGCCCGGACTTGCCCGGCATGCGAATGTCCAGGATCACCAGCTCGGGTGGGTCCGCCACAGCCGCGGCCAGCCCCTCGTCCGCGCTGTGAGCGAGTGTCACCTGCTGTTCCCGGGATGCCAGGTGTAGCTGCAGGGTGCGGCAGCTCGCCAGGTCGTCGTCTACGATCAGTATTTTGTTCATGGCTCAGTCCGGGTCTCCGGTTGTCTCGCGGTAGGGGTGTCACCGGGTTCGGCGCCCCGGGTCGACAGGGTCACCACCGTGCAGGTGCCGTGGGGCTGCATGGGCTCCAGCTCAATTTCCGCGCCGTGCTGGTCCAGAATGCGCTTGACGATGGCCAGGCCGAGGCCGGTCCCCTGGGTCTTGGTGGTGAAGAAGGGTTCGAACAGCTTGTCCCGCGCCTCGGGCTCGATGCCGTTCCCGTTGTCGCAAATCTCCACCCGTATACCGGTCCCGTGTTGCCCGATCTGGAGCATCGAGGTGATGTTGACCGTCGGCTTTGCCTGGCCACTGGCCGCCTGGGCGGCGTTGATGATCAGGTTGGAGAACACTCGCCGTAACTTGCTGGGATCGCCGTGCAGCGTGGGCAGCCCCGCCTGGCTGTTCACCGACACCCGGGCGCCGCTCTGCTCGATCTTTTTCTGTGCGACGCCGATCGCCCCCTCCAACAGCTTGTCGACGCTGATCCATTCGGGCGATAGCGCGTCCGGACGCGAGAAGGTGAGCATGTCCGATAGGATGTCCTCCATGTAGCGGATCTGCTCCGAGGCGATCTGCCCCAGTTCCTCGGCCTCCTGGTTGCCATTGGCGTGACGGGACAGGATCTTCACCGCCATCTTCACCGACGACAGCAGATTGCGCAGGTCGTGGGCCACCATGCTGGACATACGTCCCATGGCCGTCAGGGACTGGGTGCGGCCGATCTCCCGGTTGCGATCCTTCACCTCCTGTTCCAGGCGCTTGCGCTCGGTGATGTCCTCCTTCACCGCCAGGAAGTGGGTGATGGAGCCGTCGGGGGTGCGGATGGCCGAAATGGAGGCGGACTCCCAGTACAGTTCGCCATCCTTTCTGCGGTTGTGGAATTCGCCCCGCCATTCGCCGCCGGCACGGATGGTCTCCCACAGGTTATTGTAATCCGCCGCGGAGGTCTCCCCCGATTTGAGAAAGCGCGGATTACGGCCCACCACCTCCGCCGGCCGATACCCGGTGACCTCGGTGAACTTGGGATTGACATATTCGATCACGCCCTCGTCGTTGGTGATAATGACGATGCTGGGGCTCTGCTCCACCGCCCGCGAGAGCTTGCGCAGTTCCTGTTGGTTGCGGCGCTGGTCGGTAACGTCGTCGCCGATGCAGGTGATGCCCATGAAGTTGCCGTCGGCGTCGAACGACAGCGTGTTGTTCCAGGCGAACAGGCGAGTACCGCCGCTACGGGTCAGGATGGCGATCTCGTGCCGGGTGGGGAACCGCTCCGGGTGGCGGGCGCCCTCGATCATGCAGTGGACCTGATCTCGCCATTCGGGGGCGACGAACCTCCCGGTCCAGTCGCCCCCGATGACCTCCTCCCGGTGCCATCTAGTGACCGACAGGAAATGGTCGTTGCAGAAGCTGACCCGGCCGCCGGCGTCGATGGAAACGGCCACCAGATCGATGTTCTCCAGAGTATGGCGGAACAGTAGCGCGTATTCGGTGAGCGCCTCCGCCTGGCGGTGGCGCAAGTGGGCGCGGGCCAACAGCGTCGAACCCAGCGCGATCACGGCGAACATGGCCAGGTACAAGGCGGCGTGGCGTTGCACGAACAACAGCGGTGTGGCACCCAGTGCCCCGGGCGTGACCCGGGAGACGATGAGCCACCGCGTAGCGCCCGGGGCGGGTGTGCTCCCCACCGCACCGTGACCGGCGTTGACGGCTTGCAACGCGATAGCCAGGGGCTGGACGCCGGCGTAGCTGAACAGGCCCGAGGCGGTTTCGAATTGGCCATTGTCCGCCTGCCCCATCAGTTCCCAGGCGCTGGGAAAGCGCGTGCGCAGGCTGCGCCCGTGCCCGAACATGAAGCCCCATTCGTCATCGGGATCGGGGCTATGCAGCCAGTAGCCTTCACCATTTACCAGATGGATGTGGTCGGCGATGTTGGCCGCGGCGAGGATGAAGTTGTCGATGAGTCGCTGGCCGAAGTAGTTCAGCACCAATAGTCCCCGCTTGCTGCCGGCGCTGTTGTACAGCGGTGTGGCGAAGCGCAGCATGGGCTTGAGCGGCTGCTCGATCCGTCCTTCCTCCACATTGAGATCCAGCGGCGACAGGTAGATCTCCCCCCGACTCAGGGGTAGGGCTGCTGCCGCGTAGTAGCGGCTGGACTTGTCCTGCAGTTGGGGTTCGGGGACGATGCGCGGATCGCCGTCGTTGAAGTTGATCCGCACCGCCTCGCGTCCGTGCAGATCCAGGTACCGGATCTGGTCGTAGCGGCGTTTATTGCGGGCGAAGGCCCGAAACTCCACACCGACGCGTTTTCGATCCTCCGGGTTATCGTCGTCCAGCAGGCCCTGCTCTTGAATGTGCTCGGCCAGGAACATCAGATCCGTCACCACCGAGACGATGTCGCCGGCGATCATGTGTCGGGCGAGATCCACGTTGAGCTGCTCCCTGGCCTCCAGCTTGCCGCGCTCGGTGGCATAATGGCTGTAGAAGTGCATGGCGGCCACGATCCCGAGCAACCCGGTGAAAGGCAGCAGAATTTGCAGAAAGCTGCGCAGCCGATCCAGGCGCGTGACCCTGAGCGATGGCGGGGAGCCGGTCATGGACAGCGTTCCGCCATGTGGCCGCGCAGACGCCTTAGATAGTCCTCCAACGGCTCGTCGCCGTTTCTGGGTACCAGGAACATCAGCCGTGCAGCGACGATGAAGGGCCGGCGTGCCCCATCGCCCGCGGGTCGATCTTCGGTGAGTACGCGGCGCAGGTCGGTGAGCGCCTGGGCCGGGTCTTCGCAATAGCGTGGCAGGGTGATGTCGCGGGCGTACCAGCGACTGGCCGCGGAGATGCCCAGCATGATCGCGAACACCGCCGCGATCAGGCGCCAGGGGCGGAATCTCCCATGTCGCTGCGTCATCCTAGACACGGCGGGCGGCCGCTTCGTGCAAGCTTTATCATCTTGAGTTTCCAGACAAATTACCGTGAACACGGATTCACCTTTATGATGAAGCCGCTACGGAGCGCAGAGCACGTCCTATTTTCCGCCTGGCTGCGTTACAACCCCTCGCAATAGGCCTGCTATTACTCGTGATTAAGCCTTGCCGGACGAAAAATATGACGCACTCTACACCCCGTCCAACTGCCGTTTCTAGGATCATCGGTCCGCTATCCGCCACGCCCGCCCCTCAGCCTTGGCCCGCAGGCCAGGGCGTCAACGGCAGCGCCGAGGGTTTTGGGCGGTCCGACCCGGACAGGGAGCGATGGACGCGCTCGGCGGCGATCAGTCCCTGGGCGATGCGGTCGCGCACCGAAACGCCGCCCTTGTAGTTCGCCGCCAGTTCGATCCCCGGCAGCAGCGCAAGGCGGGTATCCAGGGCGCGCAATCGGGCGCCGTAATGTCCGTGGTACTGGGGAAGGGCCTGGTGATGGCGCTCCACCCGCAGGTAATCCGGTTCGCCCTGAATGCCTAGCAACGGGCGCAGGTCGGCGAGCACGGCGTCGAGCAGGCGCGCGTCGCCCCAGTCGGCTCGCCGTGGATGTCGCGAGCCCCCCACATAGCTGGTGAGCAGGGTATGGCCTGGTGGCGCCCGTTCCGGAAACAGGCTGCCCAGCCACAGATTACCGTTCACGTTGAGCTGCTCGCGCCGCGGGGTGAGAAACCCGGTGCCGTCCAGCGCGTGTCGGATGCTCCTCTGCTCCAGGCCCAGATGCACGACCGCTAACGGCGCATACCGGATCCCGTCCAGTAATTCACCTATGTCCCGGTCCAGCGGCGCCAGCAATCGAGCGGCCCGCGGTGCGGGAACGCTCAGCACCACTCGGCGGGCACGGCATTCCAGTTCGCCGTCGGCGTTCTGGCCGGTGACGCGCCAGCCGCTAGCGGTGGGTGCGATCTCCAACGCCCGGTGGCCGGTTCGCAGGGTCAGCCCGGGGGTGCCCGCCAGCGTCGAGGTGAGCCGTTCCATGCCGGCATCGAACGAGAAGGTCTCGTGCACATGGGCGCTGCGACGGCGCAATAGACGGTTCACCAGCACCCCCAGAGTGATACTGCCGTAGCGGGTTTCCAGGGCGGTCAGACGGGGCAGGGTGCAACGGGCATCGGCAGCCTCGGGATCGCTGGCCAGGGTGCCCGCCACGAAGGGGTCGATGGCCTTTTCCAGCATCTCGCGTCCCAAGCGGCGGGTGATGAAGCGTGCCACGCTCTCGCCGTCGTCGGCGCGGGCCGGGACGAAGGCCTCCGATAACATGCGCAGCTTGGCCCGGAGGCTCCACAGATCCGATATCATGAGCCCGCCCAACCCCCCGGGGACGGGGCGCAGCCGCCCGTCCTGCACCAGGTAACGCCGCCCCTCGCGGGCACGGTCGCGGCCGGCCTTGTAGGGGGCCAGTCCGGTTGCGCGGATGAAGCGGTCCACCTCCGGGCGGAAATTGAGCAGCAGCGCCGCGGCCTGCTCGGTCAGATAACCGGCTTCCCGATGGCTGCGGATCTTGCCGCCCGGGCGTTCGTCCGCCTCCCACAGTTCGGCGCGCACGCCCCGGCGCGCCAGGCCCCAACCCACGCAGAGCCCGGAGATGCCGCCGCCGATGATTAGGACGTCTTTCATAATACAAAGTTATCAGTTATCAGTGGGCAGTTGTCAGCTTCCAGCTAAGAGCATCATCATCGCGCCTCCTGGCGAATATTTGAGTATGCAACTCGCCACATGAGGCTTTGACGTATTCCAAGAACTTGACCTTTTCTTGCACGGATTCTCATTCCATGGCTTCGGCAATATTGGACGCTATGGTCAATCCCGAGCATGTTATTTGGTCCCGAAATCCCCAGTCGAAAAGAAGTTGTCGGTTATCAGTAACCGCGGCATCATCCTGCCCACTGCCCACTGCCCACTGCCCACTGCCCACTGCCGTTCGCCTACTTCTTTAATTCCGCCTTCATACGTTCGATCAGCTCTCGGTCCAGGGTGCCGAGCCCACCGCCGTCCGGGTTCTGATGGGACTCTACGTAAGCGCGGATGGAGGCGAACCGTTGTGCCCCCTGGGGGTTGTCTTTGAGCCGTGGCACCCGCTGTTTCGCGACCTCATAGGCGTCGAAGGCGAGTTCGGTCATACCGAAACCCTTTATGCGCCGCACCGCGCGCATCATGGCCCGGTTGCGGAAGCGGGTAAGGTCTGCCGATGTGATACAGGTCAGTTCCTCGCGGCGGGCGTTGAATTCCGCCGCCTTCTTGATCCCCCCACGAACGAACTCCGGGGCCGAACGCACCCGGGCCAGGGCATCCGGCGCCCATTCCACACCGGCCATCTGTGCATCGGTGAAGCGCATCACGTCCACCGCCTCTACCCTGGATGATTTGCGGCGTTTGGCCTCATTCTCCGCCGCTGCCTCCAGGCTGGCCTGCATGAACAGGCGTACCTGCGGGGCTTTCGCGCCCAGGACCTGCTCCAAGGCCTGTTCCGCCCCACTGCTCCAGGGCATGCGGCGTCCCGGCTCGTCTTCCTGTTCCAGCCGGGTCAATAAGCGCATGTTGATTTCCAGTCGCCCCTCGGAGCGCGCCACGTCTTCCGCCACCTGGCGTACGCCGTCGCGCAGAAATGCGGGGAGCGCGTCCAGGTGCTGTTGTGCCTCGGCGGTCCAGGCGAGACCGGGGCCGCTCTGAATCGGCGTGGTTCCCGCAGCGGCGATGGAGTGCACCTCGGCATTGGGGCGTGCCGGCATGCCGGGCCCGAAACGTCGTTGCGCAAGCACCGCCATATCGTCGTTGGTGACCCGGTGGCGGCCCTGCTCTCGCACGTAGTCTTCCCCACGCTTCTTCACCATCTTGCGTAAGAAGCCGGGCACCCGCGACAGGCGCTGTTCGGCATCCGGGTCCCATGCGATGTCCGTGACTGGAGTTGTGCTCAGGGGTTCGATGACGGGTCCGCCCCCGGGCTGGTAGCTGCACCAGGGGTCGGTAGCCATCAGTCCCTGCCCCAGTGCCAGCGGGCGGGCGCGGCAGCCGCCGCACAGTTTTTGGTACTCGCAGTCTCCGCACTTGCCCTGCAGCCTCGGTCTGCGCAGCGCGCCGAAGCTTGGGGAGGCGTCCCAGATCGACCAGAAGGGGGCGTTGCGGATATTGCCTTCCTGGTCGGGGATATAGGGGCAGGCGGTGATACCGCCCTCCGGCGTGACCCGGCAGTAGTGGATGCCGGCCAAGCACCCCCCCCCTTCGTAGCCCTGGGCGCGGGTGAGTGGGGATTCGGGGTCGCGCTGGTAGGCGACACGCTTGAAATGAGGCGCGCAGCGGGCACGTACGATCAGTCCGTCGGGGTGCTCCTGGGCCTCCACCAACTGCTCCAGCACGTGTTCGTAGGTGGCTGGCGTAATATCGCTCATGGACTCGCCGCGGCCGGTGCAGACCAGGAAAAACACATTGAGTACATGGGCACCCACGGAGCGAGCGAAGCCGATCATGGCCTGGACCTCTCCCGCGTTGGCCTCGGTGACCGAAAAATGCACCTGGAATGGCAGCCCGTTGCGGCGGCAGGCCTCCATGCCGGCCAGGGTCTTCTCCCAGCTCCCGGGGCAGCCGCGGAAGCGGTCGTGGAAACCCGGGTCCAGGGAATCCAGGCTGATGCCGACACCCAGGGCGCCGGCCTGCTTGAGCGCCGTGACCCGGGCCGCATCGAGCAATACGCCGTTGG
>JAUXGQ010000459.1 GCA_030621975.1 Gammaproteobacteria bacterium
GCGGGTGGTTATGATGACGACCGTTGGTGGGGAGATCTGATTAAGCCGGAGCCGGAGGAATCCACTTGGAAGCAATCTAATCATCCGCGGACCGATGTCGATTGGTATGAGTCCGTAGCCTTCACCCGCTGGCTGACAGTGGCGTTGGGTTACGAGGTGCGTCTGCCCACGGAACAGGAGTGGGAGAAGGCGGCCAGAGGTAGCGATGGGCTGCTCTATCCTTGGGGTAACGAGTACCTATCGGGTTATGCCAATATCGATGAAACCTGGAACAAAGCCGGTGAATGGAATCTACGGAAGACCTCAGCGGTAGGCATTTATCCACAGGACAGGTCACCCTATGAGATTATGGATATGGCGGGTAACGTGTGGGAATGGTGCCTGAACAAATATGAGGAGCCCGATAACATCACCCACGATTCCAGTGGCGACAGACGCGTGTTGCGCGGCGGCTCGTGGATCAGCAGCACGGACGGCGCCCGCGCCGGCAACCGCCTCGGGAGCAACCCGGGCGGCCGGGACGACTACGGGGGTTTTCGGTTGTTGTCGTCTGTCCCCATCGCTGACCGCTGATTTGCTGTCCGCTGATACCGCCGTGTCAGCGGCGGTCGATTTTTTTACCACCGGAATCTGCGCATCATCTTTCTACGAAGTCCCCAGGTATCGGCATAACGCACGTGATTGACCCAACCCTGAACACAGGCATCGAATTCCGCGAAGCTGATCTCCCCCCTTTGCCAGGCATCGAATTTCTCACCAAGCCGGCGTTTGCCGTGCACCACTTTGCGTTTCTTGACGCGGCGGTGATCAGGATAAACCACGAAACCCAGCCATGGAATCCCGCTGCGTACAGGGACAACCTGGGCGCTGTTTTCGTGAAATGTCAGACGCAGTTGCGCGAGTCTTTCCTGCACGCCCTCCTTCCAGTCCCATAATTGAGGTTTGGAATTTGAAAACAAGGCAAAATCATCCACATAACGCAGATATCCTTTGCAACCCAGTTCCCGTTTGACGAACAGGTCGAGCGGATGCAGATAACAGTTGGACCAGAACTGCGAGGTCAGATTACCGATGGGCAATCCTCGGGGACGACACATGGCCAGTAAATCATCCCCATCGAACAGAACCGGCTGGTATTCCTGGTCAAGCACGCCTGCACCACTCGCGAGTATAGTCTCGACCAGAGATAGGGTCCGTTCGTCCTCGATCACATGGGCAAGCAAACCGACTAATATTTGATGATCTATAGCCGGGAAGTGCTTCACTATGTCCAAGCGCAGAACATAGGCGTATCGCCTGGCCAGTTGCTGGCATCGATCTATGGCGCGATGGGTGCCCTTACCCATGCGGTTGGCGTAGCTGTCGGCTATAAATCGTGACTCAAAAACCGGTTCGATCACATTGCACAGCGCGTGATGCACTACCCGGTCACGAAATGGCGCGGCGCTGATGCGCCGCCGCTTTGGCTCGTGAATAAAAAAGTGGGTGTACTCACCTGGACGGTAGGTGCCATCTGCAATGTCCATTTTCAGGTCCAATAGGTGATCTGCCAATCCGTACTCGAATCGGGCTACGGCCATAGCCGATCGTTTACCCTTTGCAGCTTTCCTCCATGCACGATAAAGATTTGAGAACGCACAGATATTTTCGAATTGATCCATTTCAGGAGAAGACATGGCAGAGCCAATGGTAATTTTGACCCGGACCTATGATTTGTTGGAGTGGCTGTTGCCCAAAATCGAGCGATTCCCGAAATTATACCGCTACAGCGTCAGCCGGCGTTTGATGGATGCGGCATTGGATTTTCAGGAGCAGTTGGTCCGAGCGCGCAAGAAGCGGGGCGCGGCCCGGAGAAAACTATTGCTCGATTGCGACGCAAGCCTGGAACTTATCCGCCTGTATCTGCGACTCGCTTATCAATGGCATTGGTTGAGCGATGGCCAGTACGAACATGTCAGCCAGCAGGTCGCGGAAATCGGGAGACTTCTCGGCGGTTGGCTCAAAGAAGACCATGATCGGTAAGACGCTTAGCGGTTAACGTAATGGAGCGACTCATACGTGCTGGAGGATTGAAACAAACACCGTAAACAAAAAAACGAGGCGCCGCGGGAGCGAATCCAGGCGGCGCCTCTCTTCTATATATGCCCGACGCGGAGCGTGCGGACCGGATGCACCCGCGCCATTTATTAACCTTTGCCGCGTCTTGCAAACCTTAGTCGACAAGCTCTGCATTAGCAAAGGCGGAAGAAATGTGGACAGACGACAACAACCGAAAACCCCTGTTGTTGTTCCGGTTGTCTGGGTTGTTCCTGTTGCGGTTGTCGGCGCGGGCGTTGTCTGTGTTGTTGATCCACGAGCCGCCGCGCAACACGCGTCTGCATAAGCTTCCGGGGCACCCGACTGGCAAGCCAGCTTGGATATAATGCCAGAAACCCCCATCCGTTTGCAATTAACGAGCTAAGGGCTCGCGAAACAATAACTCCCTGTTTTGGAATCTGAAAAAAAACCTTCAGATTGGAATAGAATAAGCCGGTCTCGTCCGGAGCCGGGGGATGATCCGAGGGGGTTTCAATAGCAGACTCAGCCAGCTTTACGTAACGATTGATAATCTCTCCCAGGCCCTTTTCTGCAGCCTGGTTGCCTGGCTCCTGTTGCAGGACCTGACGATAATAACCCACTGCGCTAGTAACCGTTTGCTCTCCCCAGTATGCAGGTGCGAATTTATTCGCACTTGGCCGAATGAATTCAGCTCTACAGCGTGGATCCGCCGCAGGCGTCTGAACAATTACAGAAGAAGAGATGAATGAGAATGAAATCGGAGGTATTGTCATCGGCTGTACCATAAAGATGCCTATGTGACTTGATTATGTGTTCAGACAAGAGATCTAGTGACCACGGGCGAATCAGTCGGGAAAAACGAACGGTAGCAGCCATGTTGCAGGTCTATTGCACAGACCATCATGGGACCCAGGGAAAGTTGTGCGACGAATGCGA
>JAUXGQ010000275.1 GCA_030621975.1 Gammaproteobacteria bacterium
GCCACCCGGGAGATCCGAAAGCAAGACCGATTCAAAGACCTGCCCGTCATTGCCATGACCGCCAACGCCATGGCCGGTGACCGGGAACAGGCCATAGCTGTCGGCATGGACGATCATATCGCCAAGCCCATCAACGTACGTGAGATGCTGACGACCATGGCCCGATGGATCAGCCCGAGCGATCCCCTGGAGGCCGGCGTCCCGGCGGAGGCGCCTGCGACCGGGGTTGACGCCGGGCAGTCCGGGGCGCCCCTTGGCGATGATGCCGGGCACCCAGTCCAGGGCTCGCAGGCCCCGGATGCCGCGATCGACGCCGCGTCGACCACTGAAAAAGCGGCGCAGCCGGAGGATCTCGGCGGCCTGGCAGGCTTCGATGTGGAAGCCGGGCTCAGGCGCATGGGAGGCAATCGACAACTCTTTACCCGTCTGGTCAGGAGCTTTGGTAAAAACTACGCCGGCAGGGCCGCCGAGATCGAAGCCGCCATCCAGTCAAAGGACTGGCAACAGGCGCACCAGCTGACGCACGACCTGAAAGGCGTGGCGGGCAATCTGGGGGCCACTGACCTGTTCGAGGCGGCTCAAGCGCTGGAGGCAGCGGTCAGGTCACCCGAAGGGGAGCAGGAGGCGATACCAGACAGGATGGATACCTTGGAGCGGCTGTTGGCGCAGGCCACGGGCTCAGCATGCGCACTGCCGGGATTCGAGCAGGCGACATGCGCGCCGTCACCGGAGTCGGTGCCCCTGGCCCCTGAACTGGCGCGGGAGACGGCGAGACAGTTGCGCGAGGCGGCCGACATCGGGGACCTGGCGGAGCTGGCGGCATTGGCCTCGGGTCTGCCGGCGAACAGCTACTACGCGGCGAAGATCCAGGAACTGGGGGACGACTTCGATCTGGATGGACTGAGCGCGCTGGCCGATGAGATCGAAAACGGCGTGGGTGCAACCGCCGAGAATTGACCCTTCAGAACTGGGCGGTGCGCAGCATCACCAGCGTGCACCCGTGCACGACGGGGATACGCCGTTCGTGCAGTCTTTGTTCGAGTTCGAATGATTCCGTACCGGGATTGAGAATGACCCGGCGTGGATTCAGGTGGAGGATGTCAACGATCATCCCTCGGCTGCGCTCGGGACCGACGTACAGGGTAAGCGTGTGCACGGTGTCTGAGATCGCCCGCAGGTTATGAACCACCGGTAACTGCTCGATCGTGGCCATCTTCGGGTGCACCGGGATGACCTGATAGCCCCGTTCTTTCAAATCGCGCACCGCTTGATTGGCGTAGCGGGCGGGTTTGGGACTTGCGCCCAGGACTACGACCCGATGGTCCTGGGGGCGTTTCGGATAGCCATGGGTGAATTTCGGGGCAGCGTCTGTCATAGGAGGCTTCGTGGTGTTTGGAGTAGTGTAGTCATCATAACCCGAGATGTAGGCTGGGGCTCGCCCCAGCGCTTTGTTTCCCGAGCCAGCAGCAAAGCTGGGGCGAGCCCCAGCCTACATTTGCCGTCTACGAGACTTGATACCACAGAACGCCGGGCGGGAAAAGATCAGGCTGTCATGAACCCTGCGTCAGTTCTTCTAAAAGCCGAGGCTTTTCGATGCCGTAGCCTTGGGCGTAGTCGACGCCGATCTCCTCGAGACAGCGCAGAATCTCCGCGTTTTCAACAAACTCGGCGATGGTGCGCTTGCCCATGAAATGCGCGATCTCGTTGATGGACTTTACCACCGCATAGTTGTTTCGGTCGGTATGCATATCTTTGACGAAGGCGCCGTCGATCTTGAGACAGTCCACTGGCAGGACCTTGAGGTAGGAATAGGATGAAAGACCGCTGCCGAAATCGTCCAGCGCGAAAGTGCATCCCAGATCTTTTAAGGCATGAATTATCCGGCCAGCCCGTTCCAGATTGGCTATTGCGACGGTCTCGGTAACCTCAAAGCTGATATATCCACTGGGCACCCTGGTTTTCTGGAAGAGTTCATCTACGAATGCGATGAAACCTTCGTCGTCGAGGGTGTGTCCCGAGAGATTGATGGCGAATCCCCCTAACCCGGCAAGGTGCGGTTTTTGCTCCGCGATCCAGGAGATGGCGGTACTCACCACCCAGCGGTCCACCTGGACCATTCGATAGTACTTCTCGGCCGCGGAGATGAAATTCCCGATGTGCAACGATTCACCCGACTCGTTGGTCACTCCCAGCAGGACCTCGTAATGGGGCAAGAATCCCTTGCCGGGATCGATCGGGGCGATCTTCTGGCAGCGGAGTTTTAACCGGCCGTGGTCCAACGCCTGGTTTACCTGCAGCAGCCATTGCATGGATTCGCGTTGCTCGCGGATGCTGCGGTCCGAGGCGCTGTACCGATAGACTTGATTGCCCCGCGCCTGTTTGGCGGCTGTGAGCGCGGCATCGGCCGCCTGCATGAGCTGCGCCAGGCTATCGCTTGCCTCCGCCAGGTCCACCAGGGCGACACTCACGCTGACCGGCATACTGCGCCCGTTCCAGTAGAACGGGACGCGCTCAACCGCAAAACGAAAGGTCTCCGCGAGGTTCGCTCCCCGCTGCACGCTACAGTCCTCCAACAACACCCCGAACTTGTCGCCGCCCAGATGCCCCAGCACACCGCGTTCGCCGAAGTGCTGTTCCAGCATGCCCGCGACGGTAACCAGCAGCTTATCGCCCACCTCATAGCCGCAGGTGTCGTTGAAGACCGCAAAATTATCAAGATTCATCCAGCAGAGTACCTGGCTGGCAGAGTCCCGGTTTTTGCTCAGCGCCTGTTCCAAAGCACTCTGAAACTGGCGGCGGTTGTAGAGGCCTGTCAGGGAGTCGTGAGCCGTGTGATGGGCAAGGCGATCTTCCATGCGCTTGAACATTTCCTCGACGGCACGCTCGCTCAGTATGCTCTGCTCCGCCGGGACGGTGGTTGCCTGACGGAAGTGGAGGCAACGGGCCAGTTCAGCCTGGGAGAGTTGCTTGGCCTTCAGGCCCTTTTGATCGACCAGGGTCAGCTTGGAGTCCGCGTCGCTGATCCAGACCACACGCAGGGGCCGACGCCCTCCGTTTTCGTCGACGAAGTCGACCCGATCGCCCGTCTCGACTGAATTCGCCTTTTCCATGACCCGTTGCCAGGCGCCTTCCGGAATATCCTTCTTTGCCGACAGATGTGCGGTCTCCGGTACCTCGGTGGTGGCCGGGAACGAGACCAGCTCCTGAGCCGTTGTTCCGGTTTTGCCCTCCAGATTCAAAAGGCCCGACTTCAAGCGCTCCAGAACCTGGGTGCGGCGCAATGGATCGAAGGCAGTCGACGATAAGCCTTCCTCGAATGCGGCCAGGAGCTCGCCCCCCTTTATCGGGCTCGCCTGGCTCTCGCAGGGATCGCCGCCGAGTTGGCGTCCCATGTTGTCGAAGAGGCTGAGATACTGGCGGTATTCCGGGGCATTCTCGCCATCGCGCAGGCAAGCGAGTTCCAACAGCGCACGCCAGCCCACATCCAGTAACTGGATGGCAACCGCTGGAATCCGGCGACCGCCGTAACGGCGATCGAGTTCTTTCCGCACCCGGGTGCGGGAAAGCTGAAGCCGATCCTGGCCTGTACAGGTGGCTACCAATCGTTCTACGTTGAGCTGGTAATCGCGACTTTGTGCGCTGGTCAGTTCGGACAGGGCTTGGGAAACCTCGTTCAGAATCCGATCGTCGCCTTCGCTTCGCTGTAACCGCGCCTGCAGCTGCTCAACCGACGTCCGTATGTGTGTCTGCTTGGCTGAGTCCTTCTCATCGGTAATAAAGAAGCCGAGGTGTTCAAGCTGGTCAACCAGTTGCAGCGCCGGGTGGTCTTTATGCTGGAAAAAGCCGGGATCCGTCAGTATCGCTTGGACCAGCGGTACTTGTACGGCCTCGAGCAAGGGTGCCGTCTGCTCGGAAAAGCGGTAGTCGCTGGACAGAAAATCCAGGAGCTGACCTGCAAACTCGGCGCGCTCCTTTGCTTCCGGATTCAGCTCCAGCCCTCCCGCGGTGTCGGCAGTCGCCATTTGTCGAAGCCTTTCCTGCAGGCCGGGTGGGCCGGCTAGCGCGTCGGCGTGGAGTTGCGGCAGCAACCGGGAAAGATCGCTGATGCCGATTACCGTCTCCGGGGCTTCTGCACGGGAGCCCGTACCAATGCCAGAGGGCACCGCGGTAGCCGGGGCCTCTGCCCGGGGTCTCGTATCGGTGGCGGACGGTGTTCCGGTCGCCGGCGCGAACGATTGTGCAGCGGAA
>JAUXGQ010000463.1 GCA_030621975.1 Gammaproteobacteria bacterium
GGCCTATGCGGAGCAATGGCAAGACGATACCCTGGTCATGAACAAATGGTTTGCCGTGCAGGCCATGTCGAAGTTGCCCGATGTCTTGCATCAGGTCAAGGCGCTGATGGGGCATCCGGCTTTTTCCATCACCAATCCGAACAAGGTGCGCAGTTTGATCGGGGCCTTCTGCTCCGGTAACGTGTCGGGATTTCACGCGGCCGATGGGTCCGGGTACGATTTTCTCGCCGGCCGTGTACTGGATATCGATCCCCTCAATCCCCAGGTCGCCGCGCGCCTGGTGCGTAGCTTGGCCCGATGGCGCCGTTACGACCCCGAGCGCCGGGAAATGATAAAGTTGCAGTTACAACGTATACTTGAGGCCGAAAACCTCTCCAGAGACGTGTTCGAGATCGTGTCCAAGAGTCTGGCAGCGGCGTAAGTCCTGCTGCGGGCGCTGGGCCTTGGGTTTTTATTGGCTATTGGTGGTGTGAATAACCCGTGATACCTGATACAAATATACAGTTTCTGATGCCGCAGGAAATGAGTGCGGAAACACTGAAATCTACGCTTACCCAGCGCCATCGTCTGGAAGTCGAGCCCGAGCGTAAGATCAACCGTACCTATTACGACAGCTTTGACTGGCGGCTGCTGCATGCCGGGGGTGCATTGGAGGCCGAAACCGTCCCTGAGGGTATCCGAATAAATTGGCAGGACCTGGAGCGGGGGACCCGGCTCGGCAGCGCGCTGCTGAAAGATCCGCCCCGTTTTCCGACGGATTTCCCCGCCGGCGACCTGCGTGAGCGCCTCATGGCAATCCTCGAGATGCGTGCCCTGCTGCCCATGGCCGGGGTGGAATCGCGGGTGCAAACTCTGCGCTTGCTCGATGAGGAAGAAAAAACCGTTTTGAGGGTCAGATTGGAGACCAATAACTGTCTATCCTCCGAGGGTGGTATCAAGGGCCCTTTGACGGGTCGCATCCGGTTGCTTTCGGTAAAGGGCTACGCTGAGCCCTATGCAAGCGTGCACAGGCTGCTGAAGTACGAGCTTGGTCTTGCCCCGGCCAGCGAGGATCTGATGGTGGAGGCGGCCAGGTCGCTGGGTCTCAAGCCCGGTGATTATTCGTCCAAACTTAATTTCAGCTTCCATCCGCTGATGCGCTCGGATTCGGTGGCCAAGCAGATCCAATTGCATTTGCTGGATACGCTAGAGGCCAATATCGACGGTACAAAGCAGGACCTGGACAGCGAGTTTCTGCACGACCTTCGGGTGGCAACGCGACGTTCACGCTCCGCCCTTGGCCAGATCAAGGGCGTATTCAGCGAGGCGGATGTCGAGAGATTCAAGGAAAAACTGGGCTGGATCGGAGGGATTACCGGACCTACCCGCGACATGGATGTGTATCTTCTGGCCTTTGATGAGTATAGGGACAGTCTGCCGGAGTCCGTGCGCAGCGACCTTGACCCCCTGCGTGAGTATCTGTTGGCCCACCACAGGAGCGAACAGACGAAGCTGGCCGCTCAGCTGGACTCACCAAGATTCCAAACGATTGTCCGGGAATGGCGGCTGTTTCTGGAAGCGCCGGTTCCTTTACAGTCGGAGGCCTCCAATGCGTGGCGCCCTGTTGGGGAGTTGGCCAATGAGCGTATCTACAAGATCTACAAGCGAGTTCTCAGAGAGGGTCTAGCCATCGGCCCGGGCACCCCGGCCGAGGCCTATCACGAGCTGCGAAAAAACTGCAAGAAGCTGCGTTATCTGATGGAGTATTTCGAAAGTCTTTATCCGAAACGGCAGATCCGACGGTTGATAAAGGCGCTCAAGGTCCTGTTGGACAACCTGGGAGATTTCCAGGATCTGCAGGTTCAGGCGGACAAACTCCGGCAGTTCGGACGGGAAATGCTGGAGGAGGGAACGGCCCCTGCGGACACCCTGCTGGCCATGGGCATGCTGGTGGACGGTCTGTTCAGGCGTCAGCAAAAGGCCGGGGAGGCGTTCGCACAGCGCTTCGCGGACTTTGCGGAGCCGGAGATCAGGCAGGCATCCAAGAAATTGTTCGCTGAACCCCGAAAAGAGGTCTTATGAGCATCATCGGTGTTTACAGTCTTAAAGGTGGTGTCGGTAAGACTACTACGGCCATAAACCTGGCCTATCTTGCCGCCAAGCAGGGGAATCAGACCCTGGTATGGGACCTGGATCCGCAAGGTGCGGCAACCTACTGCTTCCGAATCCGGCCCAGGCTCAAAGGCGGATCCAAGCGGTTGTTGAAGGGCAGGAAGAAGGACCTGGACTCTTTGGTCAAGGGTACCGATTTCGAAAACCTGGATCTGCTTCCCGCCGACTTTTCTTTTCGCAATATGGATCTGATGCTCAGCGATGCGAAGAAACCCAAGAAGCAGTTTCTGCGCCTGCTGATGTCTTTGACCCGGGAATACGATCAGGTGATCCTGGATTGCCCGCCGAGTATTTCCCTGGTATCGGAGAACGTGTTTCGTGCAGCGGACGGACTTTTGATTCCCATGATTCCTACCGCACTGGCGACTCGGACCCTGTTTCAGGTGCGGGATTTCCTGAAAGGCAAACGCTACCAGCATCTGAAGCTGATGCCTTTCTTCTCGATGGTGGACGAGCGGGAACCCATGCATCTGGACATCATGGACAGGCTGCCCAAGCGCCATGCCGACCTGCTGACGAAGCCTATTCCCTATGCGGCTGAAGTGATGAGTATGGGAAGCTCGCGCGCCCCGGTTGGGGACTACGCATCCCAAAGCCCCGTAAGTCGCGCCTATGAGGCTTTGTGGCGGGATGTGAAATGGCGTCTGTCGCGGCGTTGAGGAGCGGCGAATTCAGGTTAGATGTAGGCTGGGGCTTGCCCCAGCTTTGCTGCGTACTGGCCCGCAAAATAAAGAGCTGGGGCGAGCCCCAGCCTACATCTAACCTGAATTCGCCGCTCCTCAACGCCGCGACAGACGCCATTTCACATCCCGCCACAAAGCCTCA
>JAUXGQ010000157.1 GCA_030621975.1 Gammaproteobacteria bacterium
AGCAAGGCAAAGATTTCCTGTGAATTAAACCAGATGCCGGGCAGGTTGTATTTGGAGGCATTTGGCATGGATTGCTCGAAGCGGTAACCGCGTAACACACGGTCCCAGGTGATCGGAGCATTCAAGCGGTCCTTCATGTAATCCAGGTCGCGCTTGATGGTGGCCTGTGAGACACCCAGTTCCTCGATCAGGGTATCCATGGGTACAGACCGCCGGTCATTCAGCAGCTGGTCGATTTTGTAGAAGCGTTCGGTGCGGTCCATCCCTTCCCCCAATAGCGCGGCACTTCGATAAGCTCGACCCGGTCTGTCTCCGGTATTTCCGCCTTCGCGCCCGTATAGGTCATTCCGCAGATCCATGGCGCCCACAATTTGGCATGGCCCTGATCTGAATTAAAGATCCGTTCAACGACCGGCTCCGGGGCCCCGCATATACGGCTAACCACGGGCCCGTCGCTACTTACTCCGTTCCCTATTTCGGATAGAGCTCATCACGATCCGGTCTCTCAACACTCCTACCTTTAGTCGGTGTTATATCCTCGATCTCCTGTGGCCGTACAGTCCTGCCAATACTATCCGCGCCATACGTCAGCCCGAATGCAACTGATACCCGATGAAACGCCTTTTTGCCAACATTCTTGGCAGCCTCTTCCAACATGGGAAAGGTCGTAAACAGTGGCTGGGTGCCAACGTTCCTGAACGCTCTCGATACCCCTTCGGCGTACACCTTGCATGCCGACCCTCCGCCCGCCAGAAATACCCGCATTCCGTCTTTCCATTCCGGCGCCCTTGGATAGCGTGTCGACTTGGTTCGATGGAGTATTTTCCCCACTGCCCGTTCAATCCGGCTAGTAAACTCTTCATCGGCTTGCTCTATCAACTTCATATCGATCCCATAGTCGCGAGAGAGCTTCTCAGTATTGGGAATCCCCCCATGATCGGCCCATGTCCTCTCTGCTGTCGGGAGCGTTCTAAGCCGTTCCGCCATTAACCAGTGAGTACCTAAAGGCGCTACCACGCCTTCAAAGATCGGTAACCGATCTTCGTCGGATCGCGGTTTATGGTAGATATTGAAGGCTACGACGTCCATCGTACCACCACCAACATCTACCAGCAGATGCAGACCATCCTTCCGCTGGGCCGATTTCACATACCCGGCCACCTGGGCCGAGAATTCAGGGACGACATTCAAATCGTCCAGTCCTATCAGGGCAGGGTCATCGTGATCCAGATTCTGCACTGTATGCGCTAGTTGAAGTTCGACACCGCTTATCTGCTTACTTAGCCGCCACGCCAGAAGGCCCATTTTACGATAATGTTCTTGCAGATTCGTTGAACACCAGGGATCGGTCGGGCTACCGATATTCACCTCCCATGCCAAACGCCTGTCCTTCACTAGGGATTCCTGGTGCCTGTACATCCATGCACGTGCATAGCGCATGACCCACGCAATGAAGGCTGTGCTGGCTGAACTATCCTGACTCTCGTCATAACGCTTTGACAGAAAGGGTTCTTTCAACCCGCCACAGACCTCTAACGCGTCCCCTGCTCGGCCAATCCGGGTATACCCATCCACGCATCGGGACAGTTCTCCCGGAAGGAAATATCGCTGCGCTTCGCAGTTCCTCAAGCCGTCCCAGTCAATGAAGAATACCTTCCCAGCCGCTTTCAATGCGACCTTCGTATAGCAAGTCCCGAAATCTATCCCCATTCTGATCGACAGAACGCGCCCTGTACCACCACCTGGAGCCTGAAGTCCGCTGCCGGCATCTACCCAGTGATCTGGATCCTTGTATTCACTACCGCTGCTCAGCACTACTTTTTGAAGCGCCTCACACGCCGGCAGATCCCGGACGACAGGTTTGACCGGAACCTTCTTCAGTCTCGTTTTTCTGTTACCCCCATACGCATCCCGAATCGCTTCATCACTCGGAAAACTAGATCTGAATGTTCCCTTACCTCTGATGGATGCATCACCTTTCGATCCTCTGCGGGCAACCGTCTTTTTCTTCTTCTTTGGTATATTCTGCCTCGTTGGCTGCATCAGTTCCGTTTCTCGCACGTTGCCTCCGTCTACGCACCTTTCTTTTGCACTCGTTTTACGGGCAACATATAACTGTCTTTTCAGCGGCTTTACCCCTTCTTTCCACGCTTCATCCGCCGCATCTGTCCGCGCCGCCTTCTCCTCAGACTTCGATCGACTCTTTTCTGATGCCGACGACAACCTGGGTTTTATCTTCTTCAGATCATCTTTCCAATTACTCATTCGCCCCCCAAGCCCTACCCGGCCTTGATCACTCCCGCACAGATAAACCGCCGCTCTGCACGCACCTGTTTCTGCTCCAGAATGCGCTCCTTCCGAGTGTTCATACGAGCTAGCAGTTTATCGATCTTTCCCTGCGTCGCCCTCGCCAAAGGCACCCGGCCCTTCGCTTCGTGTTTCTGCTTTGTCTCACGCAACGTCGGCAACCGGCGATTCAGGTGCCGCTCAATCGAATCCAGCTGAAACTGTGCACGATCTGCATTCTCGTTCTTCTTTTTTTCCAGCGCCTTTCTGTATCTGCTGTCCAACTCTGTTTCCGCTCGTTCCATACATTCACTGACGATACTTCCATTGAGTTCATGTTCCGGTGCGATCCAATCATCTCCCTCGACCCTCGCCAACTGCAATAACCGGTCTGATTGGTCGTCGTCCAGCATTTCTCCACCACCTATATGCACTGCCGCAATCGCAAGAATCTCCTCCTCCCGGACGCCGATAAACGACCACGCACGCATATAGAAGACGTAAACACCATCGAATCCCTCGGCGGCTTCAACATCACGTCCAAGCCGAACGGCTATCAGAGGATAGTAATGGGCATTTCTTGCTTTCAGATCTGCGCTGATATATCGGATCAGTGGATGGAACTGGTGTACGATCTCTTCACCCTGCCGCGGCGCTTCGCTGATCCGGTTCAAGAATCGACATCGTCGGGGTTGACCGGACGCCAAAAGCGTCTTCCCCAACATACCCTCTGCGCGGAGGTATTCGTCCAACCGTGCCGCCCGTTCGCCTGGTAGCTGGATATTGATCAGGAACGGGTCGTCGCCCTCTTGGACAAACCGGTGACCCGGTACATTCTTGTTCAGATACTCCTGCACGTAGATATAGAGGTCGATGTCGGTGATCCTGCGTGCCAGTTCGCGTGCAGCATCGATCTTTTCGATCACACGCTGCCCGTGCGCCATCATATGCGCCGCATTATGTTCCAGTTCCTCCATATGTATCCGCAGGTTCTCCAGCGCCTGTGCTGCCGCATCTATACGCGCACTCTCCTCCTCCGGAGTCAGCGGCCGACTCAACAGATCGGACTCCAGCTTGCGTATCTCTTCCCCTACTACAGCACCGGCCTCGCCCAATGCCTCCTCGAAAATGCGCAACCTCAGCATCAGCCGATCTACGATCCTATCGTCGATAGTATCTGCGAAATATAGGTTCCATATGTGAATGATATCTGCTTTCTGTCCGAGCCGATCTATTCGGCCAATTCTCTGTTCAATTCGAGTTGGGTTCCAGGGCAAGTCGTAATTCACCATGACGCGACAGAACTGAAGGTCGACACCCTCGGATGCCACCTCGGTCGACACCAGAATCTCCTGCTCCTTGCTTTTCCTGAATTCGTCTATCACTTCCTGCTTCGCCTGTGATTGCCCACCCCAGAGCAGCCGGGATGGATGACCATCTTCCTGCAATCGATCGACAAGGTATCTGGCTGTCGACCGAAACGTCGTAAAGATAATGATCTTCTCGTCAGAATTTTCTTGCAAAAACTCTCCAGCAACCTCCAACAAACGCTGGTACTTGGTATCATTTTCCCGCAAAGCATCGATATCGACCACTCTGGGTACGACTGCCATAAGGAGTTGTTTTAGCCTACCAGTAGAATCACCGCTTTCATCGCCTTCGAGACAGTTCTCCAGCTCTTCTTCCAGATCATCGATCATATCCTCGTCGCTGCCCGCACCCCGATTCCACACCTGTGCAATGGCTGCAGGACAGGATGTAACCTGACGTTGCGGCATAGCCAGAAGGAACCCGTCATTGATATCACGACTTTTCGCGTATGCACGTGTCGTGGCAGTAACAGCTTCATACAGTTGGCTTTCCTCTGGGCTCATGGCAACAGCTTCTCTGCGCACCTCCCGTTTAATGCGACTTTCCTGTACATCCTTCTTACGTGTCCGAGTAACTACATGTGCCAGCAGATTCGTTCTTTCGAGGGTATCGGCAAGTTCCGCACGGTATCCTTTCATGGCTAACCGTTCATCGGTAGGTGGGTCGCGCAACACGGATGCCAGTTGCAAGGACCGACCAAGCGATGGATGTTGCCTTGCTTCCTCTAACTGCTCCAGTATTTCTGTAGCAGTCGAACGTGTATCAAGAATGGTATCCCTTGCGACAACAAGTGGCTTGTTGTCACTGATCAATTGGAAAAAATCATTTTTGTGCTCAAAATGATCCGGATCGAGAAGTTTCAACAGACTGAACAGATCAAGGTTACGTAGATTGATCGGCGTTGCCGAAAGCATCAGCTGGTAGTCAGACACGCCACGAAACAGATCTCCTGCTTTCCATGCTGCCGTGTCGGAATTTCGCATATAGTGCGCCTCGTCGAATACCACCAGATCCACCAGTGGTTCCTCTTCTGCCTGCGAGTGCAAGTAATCTGCCAGCTGCCAGCTCGCAGTCCGACGGATATGTGTATCCCGTCCATCTGGGCGCCAGCCCTTTGGAGGTCGTGCCCCGTGATAACTAATAATCCAGGCTTTGCCCTCGCCGACTTCTCGCCGCGATTGCTGCAACCCGTCCAGCAAATCGGCAGATTTTGATATCTGCGCATCGATTCCAAACCGGTTGTGTAGCTCATCACGCCATTTTTCCCGCAACATTGCCGGGCATACCACCACGAGACGCCGGAAATCGAAACGCGCTCGCAGCTCCGTCCAAATCAGGCCCGCCTCGATCGTCTTGCCAAGACCTACTTCATCTGCGATCAGCAATCCATTGATCGGTGAATCCAGGAGAGTAAGAAGCGGTCTGTACTGGTGAGCATAGAAATCCGTATTGGTGATACCCATTGCATACACCAGGTTTGCCAGCCTGCCAGACAAATGTACATACGTCAGATTCTGACGCAGATCCGCTGCTCGCCCATAACGCCCCTGATTTATTAATTCGAATGGGTCTTGGAGATCGAGATTATCCAGAGGCTCTATTTCTTCCTCATGGACGAAGTCCAACTCGCCATCCGACCAGCGCACTTGAACATGGATTCCGGATGGCTTGTTACGCGGAGGTGTATTGGTTACCACTCCCTCGCGGCCCGGGTTATCTATACTCCTAACCGCTGTGCCTGGCTGTACACTCATCAGGGACACCCCATTTATCCAGAATTATTTCTGCTCTCTTACAGTTTAGACCCACTTATAGCTCACCAGATGCGCTACTGGCCAGTAGCCTAGGCTAGCAGTTAAGCATCCTATCGTTCTCTGCCATTCACACCCCGAACAG
>JAUXGQ010000110.1 GCA_030621975.1 Gammaproteobacteria bacterium
ATGAAGCCCGGAAATGCCGTGGAGCTCCTGGCGAAACCGGATATCGACGGCGGCTTGATCGGCGGGGCCTCCTTGAAGGCGGACGATTTCCTGGGGATCTGCACGGCGGCTAACTGACTAATCGCGCGCAACGAAGAGAATTTAGATTTAGATGCAAACGGTATTAGTGGTTGTTCATATTTTCGTGGCGATGGGGCTGGTCGGGCTGATTCTGATACAGCACGGCAAGGGTGCGGACGCGGGTGCCGCCTTTGGCAGCGGGGCATCCGCCACGGTATTCGGTGCGCGGGGTTCGGCGTCTTTTATGACCCGTGCCACCGCCGGCCTGGCGACGGCCTTTTTTGTCAGCAGTATGACCCTGGGATACTTCGCCAGTCAGACGGGTAAGGAGCCCGGTCTGATGGATGTTCAGTCGGATGCACCGGTGGCGGTAGAAACGGTGGAGATTGAACCACTCTCCGAGATTCCGCCGGCACCGCCTTCCGGGTCCTTACTGGAGTCGGGTAGCGAAGTCCCTACGCCCGACGGCGAAGTGGGTGCTGACGTACCCGAACCGCCCAAAGTCGCTGAGTGATATAGATTTAAACTCATTAAGCCGATGTGGTGGAATTGGTAGACACGCCGTCTTGAGGGGGCGGTGGCGCAAGCCGTGCCGGTTCAAATCCGGCCATCGGCACCAATCTAAACGGTCTTCCCGGTTCGGGATGACCGTTTTTTTTATTTCTCTTTAGTCCATCTAACTTATTGATTCGGCGATAAATACGCTTTCGGGGCGAACTTGACAGCGAGCCGTCAACTGCACTAAACTTTCTGCCACTTTTCAGCGCGCACGATCACAATAACGAACTGTAGCGCCGGTGGGGGAGGTCAGAATGCTCGAAAATTATTTGCCGGTCCTGGTGTTTATCGTCATCGGTGCCGTGGTGGGAATAATGTTCAGAGTGCTGGGCTTCATATTGGGCCCCCGTCGCCCGGACAGCGCGAAAGATTCCCCCTACGAGTGCGGTTTCGAGGCCTTTGAGGATTCGCGCATGAAGTTCGACGTGCGCTTCTACCTCGTGGCGATCCTTTTCATTATCTTCGACCTGGAAATCGCCTTTCTCTTTCCCTGGGCCGTGGTGCTGGACAAGATCGGCCTGGTCGGGCTGGCGGCCATGACGGTATTTCTCGCAATTCTGGTAATCGGCTTCATCTACGAGTGGAAGAAGGGGGCGCTGGAATGGGAATAGAAGGTATCCTCGAGAAGGGTGTGGTAACCACCACCGCCGACAAACTCATCAACTGGGCGCGTACCGGTTCGCTCTGGCCCATGAGCTTCGGTCTGGCCTGCTGCGCGGTGGAGATGATGCAGGCCGGCGCTTCCCGCTACGATCTGGATCGCTTCGGGATCATCTTCCGGCCCAGTCCCCGCCAGTCGGATGTCATGATCGTCGCCGGCACCCTGGTGAATAAGATGGCACCGGCCATGCGCAAGGTCTACGATCAGATGTCCGAGCCCCGTTGGGTGATCTCCATGGGGTCCTGCGCCAACGGTGGCGGCTATTACTACTACTCCTACTCGGTGGTGCGGGGTTGCGACCGCATAGTGCCGGTGGATATCTACGTGCCGGGCTGTCCGCCCACAGCCGAAGCCCTGCTGTACGGCATTTTCCAGCTACAGAATAAGATCCGGCGTACTAATACGATCGCCCGCTAAGGTTTGTCTTATGCCTGAAATTCAACAGACGACACCTGAAGAGCGCCTCGAGGCCCTGGCGGAAGGCCTGGAAGAGCAGTTCGGGGAGATGGGATGCAGTATCGTCAGGGCCTATTCGGAGCTGACCATGGTGGTGCCGCGGGACAAGCTCCTGGAGGTGGCCCGCATGCTGCGGGACAAGGGGGAATTCGCCTTCGCCGAGTTGATGGATGTGTGCGGGGTGGATTACTCCGCCTACGGCCGTTCCGAATGGGTGACCGATGCGGCAACCGATACAGGTTTCGGCCGCGGTGTCGAAAGGGAGATCAACATCGAAACGACGGTCTCGGACCGGTTTGCGGCCGTCTATCACCTCCTCTCGGTCATCCGCAACACTCGCCTGCGCGTCAAAGTGTTTGCCGGTTCCGAGCCACCCATGGTGCCTTCCGTGATAGAGATCTGGAGTTCCGCCAACTGGTTCGAACGGGAGGCCTTCGATCTGTTCGGCATCCTGTTCGAAGGACATCCCGATCTGCGACGCATCCTCACGGACTACGGCTTCGTGGGCCACCCGTTCCGCAAGGATTTTCCCCTCATCGGACAGGTCGAGATGCGTTACGATCCGGAGAAACAGCGCGTGATCTATGAGCCGGTGGCCATAGAAGCCCGCACCCTCGTGCCGCGGGTAATCCGAGAGGACAATCGTTACGAATCCGGCCAAGCTGCCGGAACCGATCAAGACCGGGATGCCGCCGATGCCTGATATCCGAAATTTCACCATGAACTTCGGCCCCCAGCATCCCGCCGCCCATGGTGTGCTGCGTCTGGTGCTGGAACTGGACGGCGAGGTGATCGAAAGGGCAGACCCCCACATCGGGCTGCTGCACCGGGCGACCGAAAAGCTGGCCGAGAGCAAGCCGTTCAACCAGAGCATCGGTTAATGGACCGCCTCGATTACATGTCCATGATGTGTAACGAACACGGCTATGTGAACGCCATCGAGAAACTCCTGGGCATCGAGGCGCCGTTGCGCGCCCAGTACATCCGCACCATGTTCGACGAGATCACCCGTCTCCTGAACCACCTGCTGTGGCTGGGGACCCATGGCCTGGACGTGGGGGCGATGACCATCTTCCTGTACTGTTTTCGGGAGCGGGAGGATCTCCTGGATTGCTACGAGGCGGTCACGGGGGCGCGGCTGCACGCAACCTATTACCGCCCGGGTGGCGTCTACCGGGATCTCCCGGACAGTATGCCCCAATACCGCATCTCCAGCCGCCGCTCCGAGGCGGAGCTTGCACGGCGCAACGAGAACCGCCAGGGTTCGCTGCTGGATTTCATCGAAGGTTTCACCCAGCGATTTCCCAAGTACGTGGATGAATACGAGACCCTGTTGACGAACAACAGGATCTGGAAGCAGCGCACCGTGGGGATCGGTGTGGTGTCCCCGGAGCGGGCCACGCAGCTGGGTTTTTCGGGCCCCATGCTGCGGGGATCCGGTTTCGCCTGGGACCTGCGCAAAAAGCAGCCCTATGCAGCCTATGACCGGGTGGATTTCGATATCCCGGTGGGTGTCAACGGCGACTGCTATGACCGTTACCTGGTGCGCGTCGAGGAGATGCGCCAGTCCAACCGCATCATCAAACAGTGCGTCGATTGGTTGCGGGCCAATCCGGGTCCGGTGATGATCTCGGACCACAAGGTCGCGCCCCCCAAACGGGCGGAAATGAAAGAAGACATGGAGGCGTTGATCCACCACTTCAAGCTGTTCACCGAAGGTTACTGCGCACCGCCCGGCGAGGTGTATTCGGCGGTGGAAGCGCCCAAAGGCGAGTTTGGGGTCTATCTGATCTCCGACGGGGCCAACAAGCCCTACCGGGTGAAGATCCGGGCGCCCGGATTTGCTCATTTATCGGCCATGGACGAGATGGTGAAAGGGCATATGTTGGCGGACGTGGTGGCCGTGATCGGTACCATGGACGTCGTATTCGGGGAGATCGACCGCTGACAGGCAGGGGCCGGTTTGCTGGGTCTGCTTGTTCGGTTTCTGAGTTGGACTAAGGACATTTGTGGTAGAGCGCCAGACATAAAAAAACATGAATAGCGTACTTGAACCCCGCACCAAAGAAGATCTATTCGCACCGGAGATCAGAGCCGAGATAGACGAGTGGATTGCCAAGTATCCCCCTGAATGGAAACAGTCCGCGGTCATGGCGGCGCTGCGCATCGTTCAGGACGCCAACGGGGGCTGGCTCAGCAACGAGTCGATGGACGATGTGGCCGCGTATCTGGATATGCCGCCGATCGCGGTGTACGAGGTCGCCACCTTCTATTCCATGTATGAGCTGAAACCGGTGGGCAAACACAAGATCTGTGTCTGCACCAACGTGTCCTGCATGATCAATGACGTGGATAAGCTGGTCGAGCATCTGGAAGAACGGCTCGACGTCAAGATGGGCGGGACCACCGAGGACGGGAAGTTCACCCTCAAGGAAGTGGAGTGCCTGGGGGCCTGTGGCGGCGCGCCGATGATGCAGATCGGCAGACAGTATTACGAGAGCCTGACCCCTGAACTCATAGACTCCATATTGGATGGGCTGGAATAAAACCGACATGGCCAACGAAGTCTGTTTTCGCACCCTGGAACTCGATCGCCCCTGGCTTCTGGAACAGTATCGGAGCCGCGGTGGCTATGAGACCCTGACCCGGGTGCTCAAAGAAAAGGTCGACCCGGCGGAGATCGTCGAGGAGCTGAAGGCCTCCGGTCTGCGCGGGCGCGGTGGCGCCGGTTTTCCCACCGGCCTGAAATGGAGTTTTATCTCCCGCAACGCCCCCGGGCAAAAGTACATCGTGTGCAACTCGGACGAGGGGGAGCCGGGGACATTCAAAGATCGCGACATCCTGCGCTACAACCCCCATGCCGTGATAGAAGGCATGGTGATCGCCGGCTATGCCGTGGGCGCCACCGCCGGTTACAACTATATCAGGGGTGAGTTCTGGGAACCCTATGAACGTTTCGAGGGGGCATTGAAAGAAGCCCGCGAGGCGGGGTTTCTGGGCAAGAACATCCTGGGTTCGGGTGCCGATTTCGAGTTGCATACACATCTCGGTGCGGGGGCCTATATCTGCGGCGAGGAAACCGGGCTGCTGGAATCCCTCGAGGGCAAGAAGGGCCAGCCCCGATTCAAACCGCCGTTTCCCGCGCATTTCGGGCTCTACGGTCGCCCCACCATCATCAACAATACCGAAACCCTGGCCTCGGTGCCGGATATCCTGCGCAACGGCGGTGCCTGGTTCCGGGACATCGGGGTGGAGAACAGCGGCGGGCCAAAACTGTTTTCCGTGTCCGGTAATGTCAACAAACCGGGCAACTACGAGATCCCCATGGGTACGCCTTTCGCGAAGCTGCTGGAGATGGCCGGGGGTATGAAAGACGGCCGCCCGCTCAAGGCGGTGATCCCCGGCGGTTCATCGGCGCCGGTGATCCCGGGCGATATGATGATGGATCTGACCATGGACTACGACTGCATCGCCCGGGCGGGGTCCATGCTGGGGTCAGGGGCGGTGATCCTGATTGACGATCGCCACTGCATGGTCAGGGTGCTGGAGCGCATGGCCTACTTCTATTACGAAGAGTCCTGCGGCCAATGCACCCCCTGCCGGGAAGGCACGGGCTGGATGTACCGGGTGATTCACCGCATCGAGACCGGCGAGGGCAGGCAGGAGGATCTGGATCTTCTGGACGACGTGGCCGCCAGGATCCAGGGCCGTACCATTTGTGCCCTGGGCGATGCGGCCGCCATGCCGGTGGCCGGTATGCTCAAGCACTACCGGGATGAATTTCAATATCACATCGATCACAGGAAATGCCTGGTCGGGTCGGGTTCCTGATCGAAGCAAAGGTCGCTAGAGACGATTGACGATGACTGACGAATCAATGGTTACCATCGAGGTGGACGGCCAGGAGCTCAAGGCCAAGGCCGGCACCATGCTCATCGACGTGACCGATGCGGCCGGTATCGGAATCCCGCGGTTCTGTTACCACAAGAAGCTTTCCGTAGCCGCCAACTGTCGCATGTGTCTGGTCGAGGTGGAGAAGGTGCCCAAACCCCTGCCGGCCTGTGCGACACCGGTCACGAACGGGATGAAGGTGCGTACCCAATCGGCGGCGGCGCGGGAGGCCCAGCAGGGCACCATGGAGTTTCTGCTCATCAATCACCCTCTGGACTGTCCGATATGTGACCAGGGCGGTGAATGCGAACTGCAGGACGTAGCCATGGGCTACGGTGGCGACGTGTCCCGTTACGTGGAACGTAAACGGGTGGTTGCGGATCAGGACATCGGGCCGCTGATCGCCACCGACATGACGCGCTGTATTCATTGCACCCGCTGTGTACGCTTCGGGGCCGAGATCGCGGGCCTCCGGGAATTGGGTGCCATCGGCCGGGGCGAGCACATGCGCATCGGAACCTACATCGAGCACAGTGTCAGTTCCGAGCTGTCCGGCAACGTAATCGATCTTTGCCCGGTAGGTGCGCTGACATCCAAACCC
>JAUXGQ010000468.1 GCA_030621975.1 Gammaproteobacteria bacterium
CTCATCTACAACACCCTCACCTTTTCCGTGCTGCAGCGGCGCAGACTGCTGGCCATCAAGCGTATGCTGGGCATGACGCAACGCCAACTCTTCGGCCTGGTGCTGAGTGAGGCACTGGTGCTGGGCCTCATAGGCACGCTGCTCGGCCTGCTGCTGGGGTGGGCACTGGGACAGGGGATGGTTCGCCTGGTGACCCGCACCATCAACGACCTCTACTTCGTACTCACGGTGACGGAGATGCTGCCGACGCCCTGGAGCTTCGTGAAGGGGGTGATCGTAGGCCTGGCCGCGAGCCTGCTCGCCGCTTTGGGGCCGGCCATGGAGGCCGCGGGTACCTCGCCGGTAGCGGCGCAGCGCCGATCGGTGCTCGAACGGCGGACCCACAAGTTGGTGCGCTGGCTGGCCGCGAGCGGCGGCCTGGCCATGGCGGGCGGCCTGGCACTGGTGCAGTTCTCCCATCACAGCCTGGTCAACGGGTTCGTGGCCCTGTTCATGATTGTGGTGGGCTATAGCCTGATCGTGCCCCTGGCGGTACTGGGGATCGTCCGCATGCCCCTGGGCCCGGCAAGGCGCCTGTTCGGCCCCCTGGGGCAACTGGCCTCCCGGGGTATCGCCGCGGGATTGAGTCGCACCGGCCTGACCATCGCGGCGCTGACCCTGGCGATCTCGGCCACCGTCGGTGTAGCCATCCTGATCGCCAGCTTCCGCGCCACCGTGGCCGCCTGGCTGGAGCAGACACTGCAAAGCGACATCTATGTCTCGGCGCCGGGCAGCGTCTCCAGCCGCGCCGACGGCAGCCTGGATCCAGCCCTGATAGAGCGTCTGCGAGAACTCCCCAATATCACCGGATTGAGCACGGGACGCCGGGTGGAGGTGAACACCCCGACCGATCCCATAGATGTGCTGGTGCTGGACCCGGGACCCCAGAGCCTGCGGGGATTCCAGTTCAAATCGGATCAGCCGCAGATGTGGCAGCGCTTCCGCGCCGGTGAAGTGGTGTTGATTTCCGAACCTTTGGCCTACCACCGCGCGCTCGAGCCCCCCGACCGACTCAGGCTGCTCACGGACCGTCAGGGATACCAGCCCTTCGAGATCGGCGGCGTTTTTCACGACTACGGCTCCAGCCGCGGCATGGTGCTTATCTCCCGCAATCACTACGATCGCTATTGGAACGATCCCCATGTCTCGTCCGTGGGCCTGCAGCTCGCCGAAACGGTGCAGCCCGACCAGGCCCTGGCCAGGGTCCGCGCGACCGTGGCCGAACTCGGCCAGACGGTTCTGGTACGCTTCAATCGTGTGATCCGAGAGGTCTCCCTCGCGGTCTTCGACCGTACCTTCGCGATCACCCAGGTGCTGCGCCTGCTCACCATCGGCGTGGCATTCGTCGGCATCATCAGCGCCCTGATGGCAATACAACTGGAGCAGCGTCGGGACCATGCGGTGCTGCGCGCTACCGGCGTAACGCCCGGGCAACTGTTCGCGATCGTACTCATGCAGACCGGCCTCATGGGTCTGATCGCAGGACTGCTGGCCCTGCCCATCGGCTGGCTGATGTCCCAGATGCTGATCCACGTCATCAACCTGCGCGCCTTCGGCTGGAGCATGCAAAGCCTGTTTCCCCTGCCGGTGATCGGTGAAGCCCTGCTGCTCTCGCTGACCGCTGCACTGCTGGCCGGGCTGTACCCGGCCTATCGCATGGCGCGGGTCTCCCCCGCCGCCGCGCTGCGCGAGGAGTAACCCATGCATGCTCGTCTCCGACGATGCGCATTATCAGGGCTGACCCTGTTGCTGGTCGCCTGCGGGCCGGCGGAGCAACCCCCTGCCCCCCTGGACCTGCGAAGTACCCTCGGTGGCAACGACCTGAAGGGCTATGCCCGCGCCACCGCACCTCGCCCGTTCGAGTTTCCACAGGATCACGGCGCACACCCGGCGTTCCGCAGTGAATGGTGGTACGTGACCGGGAATCTGCGCACCGAAGACAAGGCCGAATTCGGCTACCAGATAACCTTCTTCCGCTTCGCCACCCGCCCCGAAGCAACCCCCAGACGGTCGCACTGGGGCACCAACCAGACCTGGATGGCCCACGTGGCGCTCAGCGACATCGGCGCGCGCACCCACCACAAGGAAGAACGCTTCGCCCGCGGCGCCGCCGGCCTGGCGGGCGTCGAGCTGCACCCGTTCCGGGTCTGGCTGGAGGACTGGGAGATGACCGGCGCAGACGACTTCCCTTGGCACATCCGGGCAAACACCGACGACTTCGCCCTGGATCTCAAGCTCACGCCGGAGAAGCCGATCGTGCTCCAGGGCGACCGGGGACTGAGCCAGAAAAGCCCCGAGCCCGGAAACGCCTCTTACTACTACTCCATCACCCGCCTCCAGACCCAGGGGCATATCCGGGTCGGGGATCGGCGTCACCCCGTCGCCGGGCTTTCCTGGCTGGACCGGGAATGGAGCACCAGCGCCCTGGGCGAAGAACAGGCGGGCTGGGACTGGTTCTCCCTGCAACTGGACGACGGCATAGACCTGATGTTCTATCAGTTGCGGCGTAAAGACCGCACTAGGGACAGCAGCAGCCGGGGGGTCCTGGTCGCGGCGGACGGCACATACGGCACGTTGGCCTTCGATGATGTGATACTCGAGCCCGAAGACTATTGGGAGGGTCCGCAAGACACCCCCTACCCCGTTCGCTGGCGCCTGCGCATCCCCGACCGCTCGATCGATTGGCAAATCCGCGCCGCCTTCCCGGCGCAACTCATGGACCTCGCCGTCCGCTACTGGGAAGGCAGCGTACAGGTCCGCGACGCGCAGAGCGGGAAGCTGATCGGCAAGGGATACCTCGAAATGACCGGCTACTAACCACATCGTTACCCATAAACACCTGTTGAACAAAGCCCAAGGATATTTAACCGCAGAGGACGCAGAGGTGCGCAGAGAAATAAATTTAAACCAAATCA
>JAUXGQ010000035.1 GCA_030621975.1 Gammaproteobacteria bacterium
GCCTTGCCTGACGGATCAACCAGGTCCTACCGCCTGGTGTGGATTGGCGACAAGAACTCGAGGTTCGTTTTCGTGGACCATCGCGGGCAAAAAGCCCAGGAATTCGACCTCACCCAGCTGGCCACTAAGATTCACTACGGCGATCTGACCCTAAAACCGGAAACGGGCATACCGCTCATCGATCGTCTTGCAGCAGCCATGCTCGAAGATGCCCAGGAGCAGGAGTCCCATGGATGACCCTGAGCATCGCAGATCGCAGAGGGGGGCGACTGCCGTCCTCAGGATGTCGGAACCAGCGAGGGCAGCGGAAAGACGGCTTTGTAACTTCTCAATAAACCGGGGCATGTTGTCGGTGCAGCGAGGACGCGAAGAGTCCCTTCCACGGCCGTCGGCAGCAGGGATGCTGCCGTCGAGCTTACAGGGATGTATTCACAGCGTGTCGTGGAAGGGACTCTTCGCCTCCTCGCCCCCGCTTATTGAGAAGGTACACGGCTTTGGGCTAATCCGTTGAAAATGTTGTGATCCTGTCTACACTAAAAAGACACACATCGATCACGCCGGTGGACTGTAAATCGTGTCAATATCCCTGTCGGAAAATCCAGTGTGAACCACATTGAATGCTTCCTCCCTTCCTTCCTGGTTCACCTCTGAATTCCCTCATCGAAGCGGTCTGATCTACTTGAATCATGCCGCGGTTTCTCCCTGGCCCAAGCGCACCTGCGATGCCGTACAGGACTTTGCCGCGGAAAACATGTGCCAGGGGGCTCTCGATTATTTGCACTGGACCCGAAAGGTTTCGAGGTTGCGCCAGCGACTGGCCGAACTGCTCAATGCCCCTTCGCCCGACGATATCGCACTGTTGAAAAATACATCGGAGGCCCTGTCGACGGTGGCCTACGGCATCGACTGGCGCGCCGGGGACAACATCGTGAGTTTTGCCCAGGAATTCCCTTCCAACCGTATTGTCTGGGAGTCCCTGGCGTCCCAAGGTGTTGAAGTAAGACTCGTGGACCTGGCGCTAACCGGCAATCCGGAAGAGGTCCTGATCTCCCGCTGCGACCAGCATACCCGATTGGTTTCCTGCAGCGCCGTCCAGTATGCGGACGGGCAGAGGATGAACGTCGACCTGATCGGCGCCTTCTGCCGCCCGCGTAACATTCTGTTCTGTGTGGACGCCATTCAGAGCCTGGGGGCCCTGCCCTTCGACGTTCAGGCCTGCCAGGCGGACTTCGTGATGGCCGACGGCCACAAGTGGATGCTCGGACCCGAAGGACTGGCGCTTTTCTACTGCCGTGCGGAACTCAGAGACAGCCTCAGGCTAAACCAGTACGGCTGGTACATGGTCGAGCACGCCGGGGATTTCGAGCGAAGGGATTGGCGGCCTGCGGCGACCGCGCGACGTTTCGAATGTGGCAGCCCCAACATGCTGGGGATCCATGCCCTGCTGGCCAGTCTGGGACTCCTGCAGGAAATCGGCATCGATCGGATATCAAGGTATGTTCTTACGAATACTTCGTTGCTTTTCGATCTGATCGACAGCAATAATTTCATTCTCGTGTCACCGCGAGAGGAGCAACGGCGTTCGGGCATTGCCACCTTTCGTGTCGAGGGGCGAGACCCCGCGGAAATGCACCGACATTTGACGCGCCAGGGCGTTATCTGTGCACACAGGGCTGGCGGAATACGGTTTTCACCGCATTTTTATACCCAGCCTTCAAAGATAGAGCAAGCCTTTGATATTATTAATGATTATCTCCGAAGAGCCGATCATTGAGTCTATTATGATTGAAAAAATACCACACCGGGAATACAAGTATTTTTTGCTTCCACAAGGCATTGATCAAACAGAGTATTTTAGTCAGGTCGCTGCACGGTCACGGATAAACTGCGAAGAAAAACTGCAACAAGCGCATGCATAGTCGAGTCTATACTGAATACCATAGCAGGCAGTTCGTGTATTTTTTATGAAGCGTTTTGCACAGTGGGTGGGGAAGACTATCACCGAGTGGCTGACCAAAGAGGGTCCGCCTCCGACTACCCCCTTGTGCGATTTCAAACGGCTTTCCTATGAACTGCGGCCAGGGGACATCGTACTCGTCGAAGGCCGCAGCAGAGTCAGCGAAGTCATAAAGGTCATCACCCAAAGCCCCTGGACCCATTCGGCACTTTACATAGGCCGTCTGCACGATATTCGGGATCAGCAGGTACACGACCTGGTCGGCGCCTTTTACCGCGCCGACCCCGGCGAGCAGCTTCTGGTGGAGGCCTTGCTGGGTGAAGGCACCATCGTCGTCCCGATGAGAAAATACAGGCACGAGCATATGCGGATCTGTCGGCCGACGGGGCTGGCGCCCGACGACGCGAATCGCATCATTCAATACGTCGTTCGGCGCCTGGGTACGGACTACGACGTACGCCAGCTCCTGGATCTGGCCCGGTTCATCTTCCCCTGGAGTATTCTTCCGCGGCGTTGGCGCTCCAGCCTGTTCGAGCACAACGTGGGTACTTCCACTCGCACCGTCTGTTCGGGCCTGCTCGCCGAGGCTTTCAACACCGTGGACTTCCCGATTCTGCCGTTCATCGATCGCAGGGACGATGGCAGTGTCCGTTTCTTCAAGCGCAACCCGCGGCTGTTTACCCCCAAGGACTTCGACTACTCGCCGTATTTCAACATCATCAAATACCCTTTTCTCGGTCTCGATGACCTGGGGGTCTATCGCAAGCTGCCATGGAGCGATGACCGACATATCTACAACGACGAAGAAGAAGACGAATTCGCTCTCGAACCCGACGAAGAGGAATTAGAAGAAGAGCCGGTTTTCGCCGCTGCGGAGGCGGGAGGCAGCCGGGAAAACCGACTGTTTAGATTTCCCTTTGGCAAACGCGGGGGACGGAAATGACAATCATCGCTGCTGTTTTATTGATAGGCGTACTGTGGACATTGGCCTATGTGCGTGCCCCGTACCTGTACTGGATCATCGGTTTCGGCACCCTGATCGCCGGGCTCGATTACTTCGGCCAACTGCACGGGGTTTTAGGATTCTTCTTTTGGTTGGTCTACGCCTTGTGCGTCGGCGTGTATCTGCTGCCCGGGCTGCGAAAACGCTGGATCGCCAGACCCCTGCTGCGTCAGTTTCGCAAAGTGATGCCTGCCATGTCTCAAACCGAGCAGACAGCACTGACGGCCGGTTCCGTGTGGTGGGATGCCGAGCTGTTCACCGGCCGTCCGGAGTGGAACAAACTGCTGGCGATGCCGGCGCCGGACGTCACCAAGGAAGAGCGCGCGTTCATCGATGGCCCGGTCCAGGAGCTCTGCGAGCGCCTGGACGACTGGTCGATTACCCACGAATACCATGATCTTCCGCCGGAGATCTGGGCGTTCATGAAGCAATCTCAGCTGTTCGGCATCATCATTCCGAAACGCTACGGGGGTCTGGAGTTCTCCGCGCAGGCCCATTCGACCATTGTGATGAAACTGTCCAGCCGCAGCATCACCGCCGCGGTTACGGTCATGGTGCCCAACTCCCTGGGACCGGCGAAGCTACTCCTGCATTACGGCACGGAGGCGCAGAAAGATCACTATCTGCCGCGCCTGGCGCGGGGTGAGGAGATGCCCTGTTTCGCACTCACGGGTCCGCAAGCGGGCAGCGACGCCGGTGCCATCCCGGATACGGGCATGGTCTGCCGCCAGGAGGTCGATGGTGAAGAGACTCTGGGGATCCGCCTCAATTGGGAAAAGCGCTACATCACGCTGGGGCCGGTCTCGACCGTCATCGGTCTGGCCTTCAAAATGTACGACCCGGATCATCTCCTGGGCGACAAGGAGAAACTGGGAGTAACCGTCGCCCTCGTTCCCAGCGATACCCCCGGCGTCGACATCGGCAAACGGCATATTCCCCTGAATATCGCTTTCCAGAACGGGCCAAACTCCGGGAAGGACGTGTTCGTGCCCCTGGATTCGATCATCGGCGGCCAGGCCTGTATAGGACAGGGCTGGCGCATGCTGGTGGAATGTCTGGCCGAAGGCAGAGGTATCTCACTACCCGCACTGGCCACCGGGGCGGGCAAGGCGGCCAGCCGCTATACCGGCGCCTATGCGCGCATACGCCGCCAGTTCAAACTCCCCATCGGCTATTTCGAGGGTGTCGAGGAAGCGCTGGCTCGAATCGCCGCCCTTACCTACAAGATGGATGCGGCCCGTACCCTGACCGTCGGCGCCTTGGACTGCGGTGAAAAACCATCGGTTATCTCCGCCATCGTCAAATACCACCTCACCGAGTCATACCGACAGGTGATCAATGACGCCATGGACGTCCAGGGCGGCAGCGGTATCTGTCTGGGCCCCCGCAATCTGGTCGGGCGCGCCTATCAGGCCATCCCGATCAGCATCACCGTGGAAGGTGCAAACATTCTTACCCGGAGCATGATCATCTTCGGACAGGGTGCGATTCGCTGTCACCCGTATGTGTTGAAGGAATTCCAGGCGGCTCAGGAACGGGATCCGCACAAGGCGCTGGAAGGTTTCGATCGGGCCTTGTTTGGACACGTTGGGTTCATTGCCAGCAATCTTGCACGCAGCTTTTTTCTCGGGCTGACCCGAGCCGCTCTGTCTCCCGCGCCGGTCAATGGACCCACCCGGCGTTACTTCCGGCACTTGAACTGGATGAGCGCGGGATTCGCAATATGTGCGGACGCAGCCATGATGACCCTCGGCGGTTCGCTGAAGCGCAAGGAGCGGCTTTCGTCACGTCTCGGGGATGTGCTCAGTGAACTCTATCTGACCTCCGCCGTACTCAAACGCTTCGAGGACCAGGGGCGTCAGGAAGCCGATCTCCCCCTGGTGCGCTGGGCGAGTGAAGACGCGTTGTATCGAATTCAGGAGTCCACGCGGGCACTGCTGCTCAACCTGCCGTTCAGACCCCTCGCCTGGTTGCTCCGGCTGACCATTTTTCCAACCGGTCTGCCCTACAGCGAACCCAGTGACCGACTGGGACACCAGGCGGCCCGAATTCTGCTGGAACCGTCCCATGCCCGGGATCGATTGACGGAGGACGTGTTTACCTCTACCAACCCGGAATCCGTGGCGGGTCGTCTGGACCAGGCGCTGCAAACCATTTCTGAAGCCGCGCCCATCGAGCGTACGGTGCGCGAGGCCAGAAGGGCCGGTCAGATCCGTGCCGACAGTTCGCAGGGGTTGATAAAGGCGGCCGTGGGTCTGCAGCTTATTACAGAAGCCGATCAACAACTGCTGGAACGGGCCGAACAGCTGCGCAACGAAGTCATTCAGGTGGATGCATTCGACCAGGTCAGCGCCGGGGAAACTCCGCTTGCGCCCACGTTGACCAAGAGGCGCAATCACTCAACAGAAAGCATAAGCCTGGTCTGAAAGGGTAGCTAATGAACACGCGCTCAAATCTGGACGGTCGCCCCGTCTTCGTGGTGGACGGCTGCCGTACACCGTTTCTAAAGGCAGAGGGAAAGCCCGGCCCGTTCCGTGCCTCGGATCTGGCCGTGGCGGCGGCACGGCCGCTGATGATGCGACAGCCCTTCGCGCCACAGGCCCTCGACGAAGTGATTCTCGGGTGCGTATCTTCGGGTCCGGATGAGGCGAACATTGCCCGGGTGACAGCGCTTCGGCTGGGCTGTGGAGACCGGGTTCCCGCCTGGACGGTGCAGCGCAACTGCGCATCCGGCATGCAGGCCCTGGATAACGCTGCCCAGGATATCGCATCGGGCCGCTCACATCTGGTGTTGGCGGGTGGTACCGAATCCATGAGTCATTATCCGGTGTTGCTCAACCTGCGGATGGTTGCCTGGCTGGGCGCCTGGGCAAAGGCCCGGAGCCTGGTCGACAAGGCCCGACTGATCGGGCGACTGCGCCCGGCCTACCTGCAGCCCGTTATCGCGCTTTTAAGAGGCCTCACGGATCCGGTTGTCGGCTTGTCCATGGGACAGACAGCGGAAAACCTGGCCTGGCGGTTCGACATTACCAGGCAGGAGATGGACACCTATGCGCTGCAGAGCCATCAACGCCTGGACCATGCCCGCAATCAGGGCTGGATGGATGAGATCGAGCCCCTGTTCGACGCCAAAGGGGGAGTCTACGAACATGACGAGGGGTTGAGGGCAACCACGAGCATGGAAAAACTGGGAAGTTTGCGGCCGGTATTCGACCGACCGACGGGCAAGGTCACCGCGGGCAACAGTGCCCAGGTCACCGATGGCGCGGCCTGGCTGATACTCGCCTCCGAAGAGGCCGTCAAAAGGTATGGACTCCAGGTGCTGGGGCGCATCGCGGATAGCCAGTGGGCGGCACTGGACCCCGCTCAGATGGGTCTGGGACCCGTGCACGCGATGGCCCCTCTGCTTCGCCGTCAGCAGCTTGGCACCACCGATGTGGACTACTGGGAGATCAATGAGGCCTTTGCCGCTCAGGTACTGGCCTGTCAACGGGCCTGGTCGGATCAGGACTACTGCAAACAGCAGCTCGCACTGGATCAGGCCCAGGAACCCATTGCGCCCGACCGCCTGAATGTGGACGGCGGCGGTATCAGCCTGGGACATCCGGTAGGCGCCAGCGGTGCCCGGATCGTATTGCATCTTACAAAGGTACTGGCCCGTAACGGCAGCAGACGCGGGATGGCGAGTCTGTGTGTCGGCGGAGGCCAGGGCGGTGCAATGCTTATAGAGTGTGACCAATAAGATTCGGAGTCGACGACACATGAGCAGGCACTGGCACAGTGAAAAAGACGCGGACGGCACAGTCTGGCTGCATTTCGATATGGCGGAAAGCGGCACCAACGTGCTTTCGTCGCAGGCCCTGGAAGAACTTGATTCCCAGATACGCGCCCTCGCCCTCAGCCATCCCACCGCCCTGGTTATCCTTTCGGATAAGAAAAGCGGCTTTGCCGCGGGCGCCGATGTCAGCGAATTCACCCGCTTGAAGGGCAAGGGGGCGGCGGAAAAGCATATACGCCGAGTGCACGGCATATTCAGCCGCATCGAGGCCATGAGCTTTCCTACCCTGGCCCTGATCAAGGGTGTCTGTCTGGGCGGCGGACTCGAACTGGCCCTGGCCTGCCGCTACCGCATCGCCTGTAGCGACGGCAGCACGCGTCTCGGCTTCCCCGAGGTGCGCCTGGGCATCTTTCCGGGCTTCGGCGGCACCGTGCGCAGCACGAGACTGCTGGGGGCGCTGCCCGCCATGAACCTGATGCTGAGCGGCCGCACCGTCAGCGCCCGCGCGGCGCAGCGGCTGGGACTGGGGGGCATGGCCGTGCCCGAGAGGCAACTGCGCGCCGCCACCCAGGGGCTGTTGGCCCAGCCCCCCAAACCGCGACAACCCACCTGGACGCAGCAAGCCGCTGGCAGCCCGTTGCTGCGCCCGCTGCTGGCCTGGCAGATGCGCCGCAAGGTGGCGCAGCGGATCAACCCCGCACACTATCCGGCCCCGGACGCACTGATCGATCACTGGGAGCAATATGCGGGCAAGCCCGTGGAGATGTATGCGAATGAAGCCCGCTCCGTGGCGAATTTGCTGGGCGGCGAAACGGCGCAGAATCTGATTCGGGTGTTTTTCCTCCAGGAACGTCTCAAGTCCCTGGCCCGGGGCTCAGGGTTCAAACCCCGCCACGTCCATGTCGTGGGAGGCGGGATTATGGGCGGCGACATCGCAGCCTGGTGCGCCCTGCGGGGTTTGACCGTCACCCTGCAGGACCGGGCCCCCGAGTATCTTAGCCGCGCCTTCGAGCGGGCCGACAAGCTGTTCAGGAAAAAGCTCAAGCGGCGTAACGAGATCCAGGCGGCAGCGGACCGCCTGATTCCGGATCACAAGGCCTACGGGGTGGAGAAAGCAGACGTGGTTATCGAAGCCATCTTCGAGGACGTACAGGCGAAACAGGCCCTGTACCAGGAGCTGGAGCCCAGGATACGCCCCGATACCCTGCTCGCCACCAACACCTCCAGCATACCCCTGGAGGTTCTGGGTGAGACCTTGCAAAGGCCGGGGCGTCTGGTCGGCCTGCATTTCTTCAATCCGGTTGCCAGGATGCAGCTTATCGAGATCGTCACGACGGACATCACCGAAACCACGGCCGCCGCACAGGCGGCCTCCTTCGCCGGCCGTATCGACCGTCTGCCGCTCCCGGTTAAAAGCAGCCCCGGTTTTCTGGTCAACCGGGTACTGATGCCCTATCTCATCGAAGCCGTCAACCTGCTCGAAGAAGGCACACCGGCGCCGGTGATCGATACGGCCGCGGTTGATTTCGGCATGCCCATGGGACCCGTGGAACTGGCGGATACCGTGGGACTGGACATCTGTCTGTCGGTCGCGGACAAGCTGTCGGAACATTTTCCCATGAAGGTCCCGGAGCGCCTGCGCACCCTGGTTCGGGAAAAGCACCTGGGCCGCAAGACCGGGGAAGGCTTCTACCGTTATAAAAACGACCAACCGGTTCGCGAGACGCCGGACAGGGATTATCAGCCACCCGCGGATCTGGCCGAACGCATGATATTCCGGCTGCTGAACGAGGCCGTGGCCTGCCTGCGCGAAGGGGTTGTGGAAGAGGCGGACCTGCTTGACGCAGGGATTATCTTCGGCACCGGATTCGCCCCCTTCCGAGGCGGACCCATGCATTACATCAACACTGGCGGCGAGGATCGGATGCGCAGCCGTCTCAAGATACTGGAGCAGCAGCACGGAAAAGCGTTCAGCGAAGACCCGGGGTGGGCCAGCCTGGGCAAGGTGTAGCCCGGATTTTTCACCACAGAGGGCACAGAGTTGAATGGCACTTACTTAAGGATAAACCTCCGTCATCCCGGCGTAGGCCGGGATCCAGAACCGTCGCCAGTGGTGCTTTCCCTGGATTCCGGCCTGCGCCGGAA
>JAUXGQ010000403.1 GCA_030621975.1 Gammaproteobacteria bacterium
CTGGCCTCCATCGGCAAGCCGCGGGAGGCGTTCCGGGCTGCTGTCGTGCACGTGATGTTCAATGTCGCGGGGGTTCTCGTCTGGATTGGCTTTATTACGCCGCTCGCGGATTTCGTGACGACGATGTCGCCCAGCCATCCCGAGCTTTCCGGCGTCGACAGGCTGGGTGCGGAAACGCCCCGGCAGATCGCGAACGCGCACACCATCTTTAATGTGGCGAATACGTTTATTTTTATCTGGTTCACGACCCAGACCGCCAAGCTGGTCGAATGGCTGGTGCCCGACAAACCGCTGGAGGAAGAAGGGATTATCGTCGCGACCAAGTACCTGGACGAAGAACTTCTGTCCACACCCTCGCTGGCCCTGGATCGGGTGCGTCTGGAGATCCTGCACATGGGCGAGCGGGTGCAGGAGATGCTTGCCCGGATCATGCCGGCTATCCTCACGGGAAATCGAGAGGAGCTGATGGAGGTTCAGCGCATGGACGATCAGGTGGATATCCTGTACGCTCATATCGTCGCCTATCTGGGCAGGATCAGTAAGGTCACCCTGACCGACCAGCAGACCGGTGAGTTTCTCCGCTTGATGGAGGCCGCCAGTAACCTGGAAAATATCGGCGATGTGATCGAGACCAACATGGTGGTGTCCGGAAACGAACGGATCGATGCGGGGATCTCCATCAGCGAGACGACCCAGGAGGTGCTTATCGGGCTGCACAAGGCGATCACCAAGGCCGTGGAGGCCGCCATTCAGGCGGTATCCCAGAGCAACGAACTGGCGGCCCAGGTGGTTACCACCATGAAGGATGAGATCAACAGCCTGACCGATTCCGCCGCTGTTCATCAGGCGCAGCGGCTGGTAGTAGAGGAACCCAATCGCATTGCGGCCTATACCCTCGAGATCGATATCATCGAGAAGCTGAAGCGCATCTACTACTTCGCCAAGCGGATGGCGAAGACGGTACTGCCGGAGGCCGTGAGGGAGAAGGGGGAGGATTAGAAGCCACAGGTCCGGAGCCGGGCGTCTCGGGGCTCCGGACCAGATATAAGGTGTTATCAGCTTAAGGACACAAGATGGCAAAAAAATCCAAGACACCCGCGCCGGTATTACAGGGGCAGACGGTAAGCGAGGCCTTCGCAACGATCCTGAGGCACAATTTTCAATACCTTCAGATCTGGGAAGACACCGCGCGTTCCGGGGAGAGCATCGAGGGCGTGCATCAGATCAGGGTTTCGTTCAGGCGCATGCGATCGGCCATGTCTTCGTTCCGATCGGCGGTTCCGCGGTCCGTATCCGACGCTTGGATGAAGGAACTCGGCTGGCTGGCCAGCCAACTGGGGATGGCGCGTGATCTGGATGTCTTTATCGACGAGGGCATAGGGGGCACGCGCGGCATGCTGCCATTGCCGGGCGAGGAGAAACTGCTCGAACTGGCCAAACAGCACCGGACCAGGAGCTATGTAACCGTCGCCGCAATGCTCGACAGCGATCGCTATGCCCTGTTCAAACAGGGATTTGCGGTGTGGCTCGACGAGAAAGGGTGGGAGCACAGCGAGTTGACGGAAAAACAGCGTAAGCGGCTGGCCTCCCCGGTGACCGCCTTCTCACGCAAACTGCTCGATCGGCTGGAGCGCAGGGTGCTCGGGGCCGGGAGCCATGTGGATAAGAACAATCCCGACGAAATGCACCGGCTGCGTATCGAGTGCAAGAAGCTGCGTTACGGCGCGGAGTTCTTCGTGCCCATATTGAAAGGGCTGGACGATTTCATCGGCCGCATGAAGGGGCTGCAGGATCTTCTCGGCGTGTTGAACGACGTGGCGGTTATGCAGCATCTACTGGATGTACTTTTGAAAGATGTCAACGACCCGGAGATCCTGCAGTATGCGGGGGGGCTGGTGGGGTGGCGCTGCCGCCAGGGCCAGGAACTCCTGGACAGTTTTGAAGATCGCTGGGAAGACTTCGTGCACGCCAAGCATCCCTGGTGGAGTAAGCATTCCTGAGCCGCCTGGTGAGCCAGGTAGGTTGGGTTAGGCGCGTATCTCACGGACATTCCAGGATACCATTTGATTACGGGCGCGCCGTAACCCAACATCTTTTTCTAACCGTTAGACAACAAAAAGGGCCAGCAGAAATCAGCTGGCCCTTTCCTTTAACGTGGTAGGCGCGGGCAGGATTGAACTGCCGACTTCCACCGTGTGAAGGTGGCGCTCTCCCACTGAGCTACGCGCCTGCGGAGCAGATTCTAGCCACTGGCGGGAACAGCGTCAAATTGATCCTGCGCATCTCCCTGCGCTTTGCTAGAATTGGGGTGTTTTGTCCTTCCGATGTTGCATATTCAGAGATGACTGTTCGTACCCGCTTCGCCCCAAGCCCGACCGGCTATCTACACGTCGGTGGCGCCCGCACTGCGCTTTTTTCCTGGCTCTACGCCCGTAAGCACGGTGGCTCATTCGTGCTTCGGATCGAGGATACCGACCTGGAACGTTCCACCGCGGAGTCGGTGAACGCGATTCTGGAGGGAATGACCTGGCTGGGACTCGAATACGACGAGGGGCCGTTTTTCCAGACCAAGCGCTTCGGCCGCTACGCCGACGTGATCCAGGATCTCATGGCTCGGGGGCTGGCTTACCGTTGCGATTGCCCCAAGGAGCGCCTCGACGCTCTGCGCGAGGGAGCGCTCAGACACAAACAAAAGCCGCGCTACGACGGCCACTGCCGGGACAGGAATGTACGTGCGGACCAAGCCCATGTAATCCGATTCCGCAATCCGGATGCGGGACTGGTGGTCATCGACGATATGGTGCACGGAAGGATCACTATCGATAACGGGCAGTTGGATGATCTGGTCATCCAACGTCCCAACGGTTCGCCCACCTACAACCTCACGGTGGTGGTGGACGATATGGACATGGGAATAACCCAGGTGATTCGTGGCGACGATCACATCAACAATACCCCGCGCCAGATCAATATCCTGCGCGCCCTCGGCAAGGCGCCCCCCCAGTATGCACACCTGCCCATGATCCTTGGTGAAGACGGCTCGCGCCTGTCGAAAAGACACGGCGCGGTCAGCGTCATCCAGTACCGTGACAACGGGTATCTTCCCGAGGCGCTGCTCAACCACCTGGTTCGACTGGGATGGTCCCACGGCGATCAGGAGCTCTTTTCCCTGGACGAAATGATCGAGCTGTTCGATCTCGATCAGGTGAACAGGGCGGCATCGGCGTTCAACAACGAGAAACTGGCCTGGTTCAATCAGCATTACATCAAGGCCAGCGACCCGGGGCGTATTGCCCATCTGCTGAGCCCCCACATGGGCGGACTGGGCATAGATCCGGCCCAGGGCCCGGATCTGGTGGAGGTGGTGAAGGCGCAGCAGGAAAGGGCCAAGTCACTGGTGGAGATGGCC
>JAUXGQ010000065.1 GCA_030621975.1 Gammaproteobacteria bacterium
AAAAGGTTTCATGGCGGCCTCGCCGACAGCTCAACATCCAGTGCCGAAATCATTCTCCAGAATGTATTGAAGTACCTCCGTGGCCTGGGGATAGCCTCTGTCTGCTGCGTTCCAGATCCACTCCATAGCTTTCTCGTCGTTCTGAGTGACACCCTCCCCTTCGAGGTACATGAGTCCCAATTGAAATTGTGCTTCCAGATGTCCCTCTTTTGCCGCCCGCTCGCACCAGACAAAACCTTTGTACTCGTCGGGCTCTATGCCTATCCCGGCCCGGTACATGGTCCCGAGCAGATACTGAGCTTTTGTATTTCCATGCTCAGCGCTGCGCCTGAAATATTGAATTGCCTGGTCGTAACGGTCCTGTTTATAGGCAGCCAGCCCTTTCTGGTATTCATCGGCAACGCCCATAGACGCCAGCGACAGGGTCAAAGCACAGCCTATTGCCTTTGGTTTCCATCCTATGTGGAACGCTCTTGTATCTTGAGTCATTGCTATTCCTTGAAAAACGCCGGTGTGCTATCCCAACCCCTTTTAGCCTTTAGATGATCCACGGATGGTCTTCTGCACACGCGATTCACCAGGATGGAGGAGCGGTCCGGTGGACGCAACGGGACTGGATAATACCAGGCCCGTTCCCCTTCCCGATGAGGCAGCGCCGTTGCAGTCAGTAGTACAGCGCGCGGCCACACCGTTTCCAATCCATGAATATTGCGCTTACCCGGTGCAAAGGATGCGGTCCCGCCTTCGGCCAATTCTCGATCCACGGCAAGCTTCAGCGAGCGAAGACTCCCCGAAGGTTTGGAACGTGGTTGTTCCTCGAACTGTTGTATTCGGACCCGGCCGGCGATCACGCGCTGCGCCCCGTGGGCACCGGGATGATCGTGAAGCGGGATGCGGCCGAAGCGATAGACGACGAGCAATCCGGCCCGCAGGGCCTCGGTCTCCACGAGAGGGTGCCAGCCCCAAGGCTGGACAGCCGACGGCTGGGACCCGGCTGCCACCGCTAAAACATCTTGAAATTCCCCGAAACGGGCCAGATGGTCGTACAAGGTGCAAACCCCCTGCTCAAGTTTCGAGAAGACATCTCCTGCGGTGTTGACGGCTGCCAGAAAGACGGCTGCGCCCTCCGCAAGTGCCAGACCCCAAGTTCGCGGTTGCTCTGAACACGCGTCCCCGACCAAACCGGTTTGCGTGAGTATTTTACGCAAGCTATCCTCCGCTCCCGATCCTGGATATGATGCCACGCTGAGTTGAAGCGGATTCTAGTACAGCTTCTACCTCCGCGAATCAGGACCTTATTTAATTCCGCCTAAAGATTTTTCTTATTGCGTTCCGGGATATCACGCCTTAATCTTAGGAAAATCAATCAAGTACTCTAAACGACGGTCTGGGAATTTTGAAGTTGTGGTTTCTGGCTTTCGTCACTATTTCCTTCTCACCCTCTCGTGGTTCACGCTGACCACGCTTCTGGTGGTGCTGTTATTGCAGACGGCCCTCAAGGAGGCGGAGATTCGTTTTCACGTTGACACCGATTGGATTCATAAAACACTCGAGGAAAAAACTCGCGTCAACGAAGCCGTGCTCGAGGGCATGGCGGCGTTTTTTGGGGTCGCGCCGATCTGGGAGGATCAAAGCGCTCGCAACTACGCGCGTGCAATGCACAGGCGATATCCCCACATCTACATGCTCGAGGCGCAGACGCGCGTTGTTTTCTCGGAGAGGGAGGAGCTGGAGCGACGGATGCGAAGCAAGGGTTTTGCGGGTTTTCAGATCCGGACTTTCTCCTATGGAGGCGACCGAACCTGGCAGCCGGCCCCGTCAGAACCAGACTACTACCCTATCATTTTCATGGAACCGATAACCGAAGAAAGCCGCCAGGTGTTGGGTCTGGATATCGGCTCCGTCCCACACCTGCGGGAAGCGCTAAACAACTCTGTCGCCAGTGATGGACCGGCCGCTTCCGCACCGTTCCGCCTGGTCGAAGGCGACATTGCCTATGTACTTTTCCGACCGGCCATACAGCCGCCGGACCACGGAAAAGGGACAGCGGGGGCCTTAACTGTGGTGTCCTTGGTGGTACGCGCGGCGGACCTGTTATCTGCCAAGCACCTGAACAAGCCAACTATCTCCTGTGCATTGTATTTCCTTGATGCGACTGGCGGCGGGAAAACGCTCATATCCCAGGTTTCGCAGAAACCGATTCAAAGCGAGTTTGAACGACTGGTGCTACCCGTTTTTACGGCTCAGTATTCATTGCGCAGCAAGAGCCAGCCATTTGTCCTCACGGTCGAGCGCCAAGCCGGTTGGGATATCCTGAATACACCCCTGTTAGCCTCGACCATCGTACTGTCCACGGCTGGCTTCATACTGCTCCTATTCAATACGCGCAAGCGGCTGACCACCGAACGCGAGCGCACCGAGGCTTACCGCCTGCTGGAGAACGAACGGGCGCAACTCGACCAGACGATACAGGAAAGAACGTCAGAGCTTTCTGCGCTAGCAGAAAAGTTGTTCGAGGTTCAGGAGCAGGAGCGCCGAACCCTGGCCAGAGAGCTACACGACGAGATAGGCCAGACGCTCACCGCGATCAAGACCGAAGCAGTCCTTATAAAGGAGAAGTGCGGTGGGAGGTCGCCCGAAATTAGCGAGAGCGCTGACGCCATCCAGACTCAGTCCGACAGCGTCTACGATATCACTCACAACATCATGCGACGTTTACGCCCGCGCGCACTCGACGACCTGGGTCTCATCCCTTCGTTGGACAACTGCATCGCCGCGGCACGCTTGGAAGAACATGGCGCCAAGCTGCATGTTTGGTACGACGGCGAACTCGATCGGTTGGGCGAACCGGCCAACATCACCCTTTACCGGATCCTGCAGGAAGCCTTGACCAATATCGGCAAGCACGCAGGGGCCAAAAACGTCTGGATCGAGGTTAAGCGTCTTACCGCGCCTATACCTAAAGGCTCGTCAGATGCCGGCCTGGCAGGGGCAGTGCAACTCGTGGTCCGGGACGATGGCCGCGGCATGAACCCGGCCCATACGATCACGGGACTGGGACTGGTGGGCGTGCGGGAACGCGTGCAGGCGCTCAGGGGAAGCTTCCAGTTGCAGACGGCGCCCGGCGAGGGGCTCGCACTCTCGGTAACCATCCCCGTCGAAGAGGCGGCCGATGACCATGAATAAACCGTACATTCGCGTCTTGCTGGTCGATGACCACTCGGTGGTTCGGGCGGGTTTCCGTCGCCTCCTGGAAACCACCTCAGACATCCTTGTGGCCGGGGAAGCGGAAAACGGGGTGCAAGCCGTGCAGGCCTGCGGTGAACTGGATCCGGATGTCCTGGTGCTGGACATTTCAATGCCCGAGATGGGGGGGCTGGAGGCAATCGAATCCATTCAGCGGCGGTTTCCGCGCATACGGATACTGGTGCTCAGCGTACACGAAAACGAACCTTTTCCCTCGATGGCCCTGGAAAAAGGCGCCAGCGGGTACCTGACCAAACGCTGCGCCCCGGAGGAGCTGATGAAGGCCGTGCGGGAGCTGGCGGCCGGCCGAAAGTATCTGGCTTCAGACATTGCCCGGCGCATCGCACTGTCCAACAGAAAGGGTGAACGAGCACAGCTGGAATCGCTGACCCGCCGAGAGCATGAAATATTTCTGTTGCTGGCCCGGGGTGATTCGACCGGAGAGATCGCAGAAACCGTTGGCATCAGTCCCAAGACCGTACTCGTTCACCGCTCCCGGGTCATGCAAAAACTCGGCGCACGGGCGCAGACCGACCTGATGGGCCTGGCAATACGGCTCGGTCTGCTTGATCCCTATGCGGATAATAATTAACCCGGATATCTCACCAGGATTCGGATTTCTGGGTCGATCTCGTGCAGTCTGGGTCATTACCGCTCATTCACATTGGTGCAAGCCACCTACGTTAGGAGCCAGTTGCCGTTCGCACTGACTCGGCTGCCAATCCACGAGCAGGTGTTCGATTTTCGCAATTTCTTCGGCAGTAAACGCTGCACGACACAACGGAGGCAGAACCTTATCGTTAGCCATCGAATACCAAATACATGCGATTTCTTTGTCTCTTTGCAGGTACGATTTCTTTCCGCTCAATATCGGGGAAGGGCAATATTGATCACCGTATTTACCGATTCCGTACGGCTTTTCCCAATCCCCCGAGAAATAGTTACCAAGCTCTATATACGCACAGGGATGTCCGCTTTTCGCAGCCTCACAAAGGCATCTCAGCGCACCCGCGTCAACGCCCAGTCTTTGGTGTCCGCTGTGCTGCTGTGCACTACCCAGGTAACCGGCCCAGTAATCATCCGCCTTGCCTCCGCCGTCAAAACTCGGGAAACCCGTACGCGTGGATGTGTGATATCCATAACCACCCACATAGATTGTCAGGCCCCTTTCGTAGGTCCGATTTACGAAAGAATTGTAATCCTTACCTGAAGCCACGCCGCTCACGCGACCCTTTGCATCGTAGGTGATGAGTAGATAGTGTGCCCACATCCGTGACTTGGAGTAAGGCACGATCACCGCGAAACGAATACCGTCAGTTTCCGCTCGATAAATCTCCCAGTTACCCATGACGTCTTGATCAAAGGGAACGCCCAAAACGCCCCGCATCTCCGATCGTGTCGTTTCGCCGATCTCGATCGCCTGCTCGCTGCCGCCGAAGGGTCGTTCCGAAATGATGTTGGTCATGGCGCATCCTGCCAGTTGCGACAGCAACAGAGTAATGAACGATGTATAAACGATAGCGGGGATGTATCGCACGAGAGCTTTCTGAACAGGCATGCCTTGCATGAACCTCCATGAGATGCGGTGAAAGCGGCTGCCGGCCGATGTTGGGTATTCGCCGGCATCGCCAATCAGCTGACCCTGCTCCAATGCATGCCCGCTGTTTACGGAACCTGTTTCAACAAACTGCATCGGCCATCGCCCTTGTCCGCCTGATGCGATATCTAAACAACATTACGGCAGCGCCAGGGTTGGTCTCAGTCGCCGCGACGCCAGCGCTGTTCTGCCTGGTTGTCGCTTTGCCGGGCATCAACCCAGCGGCTGCCCTCAGGGGTCTGTTCCTTTTTCCAGAAGGGAGCGCGGGTTTTCAGGTAGTCGATGACGAATTCGCAGGCTTGAAAGGCCTCCCCACGGTGCGCACTTGCCACCGCCACGAGAACGATGGGGTCCTGAGGCTTGAGCTCACCGATGCGGTGTACTACACGAATACCCTGCAGCTCCCAACGGGTTTGCGCTTCGTCCAGGATCTTTTCCAGGGCCTTTTCCGTCATGCCCGGATAGTGCTCCAGGGTCATGCTGGCTACCCGCTGACCCGCGTTACTGTCCCGGGTCAATCCTAGAAAGGTAACGATGGCCCCGATGGCGGGGTTGTCCGCGCGCAGTTTTTCGATCTCCGCGGCGGTGTCGAAGGGCTCGGTTTGGACGCTGATGGCTTTGATCAATAGGGTTACCTCGGTTAGGGGAGGAGGCGCTTTGCCGGTTAAAGGCCGAGGCGGCCGTTCACTGGAAACATACAGTTTCTAGCCGACAAATGCCATGTAAGCTTCGAACCTACGGGAAGATCTGTGGGTTGGCTAAACGTGTCTCCCTCTCCCTCCGGGAGAGGGCTGGGGTGAGGGGACTTCAACTAAATAGCAACGAATCTGCTCAAGCACGACATCAATATCACACAGGATCTCGTGATTCCAAAACCGCATGACTTTGTATCCTACGGATTCCAGAAACAGGCTCCTTTTGTTGTCCTGTTTTTCCTGTTGCAGATGTTGGCCCCCATCGGCTTCTACTATCAGCCTGGCTTCCAGGCACAGGAAATCTACGATATAAGGCTCAATCACCACTTGGCGCCTGAACTTGTAGCCAGCCAGTCGACGGGCTCGTAAATGCTTCCATAGTAGGAGCTCAGCATCGGTGGCCTGCCGGCGCAGTGTTCGAGCCAAAGATTTCATTTTGGATCCCCTCTCCCTGGCCCTCTCCCGGGGGGAGAGGGGATAATCCGCGAAGCGTCTTCCTTTGTTACTTTACGCGAAGCAAGTTCCTATTTAGCGTCCAGAATCTCCCTCTCCCACCGGGAGAGGGTTGGGGTGAGGGGATCTAATGATGAATAACCAATTGATTTTATATCCCCTCATCCTAACCTTCTCCCCGTGGGAGAAGGGACTTATGGTGTTTCCGGACGGACACTATTTACTGGGTACTGGGTAATATAGCTGGTCCGCCTCACCCATGGCCCTGCTTTCGAAGCAAAGACCCTTTAGGAAGCTCGTCGCAAGTAACATCCCTGTGACGCTGCCAGCCCGGCCATCCGTGGCCGGGCGTTCACCCACCCGTAACCAGTGGAAAATAGGCTATTTCGTCGCCGTCTTTTATGGGGGTGTCGCCGCTGGCGACCTCCTGGTTTACGGCCATGAGGACGGTTTCCCGTCCTGCGAATACCTCGGCCCAGGCGCCGCCTCGTTGCCTCAGGCTTTGAGTCAGTCTGGACATGTCCTTGAGTTCCGGATGGACTTCCAGTTCTTCGGACTCGGTGTCCAGCTGCTCACGCAAGCGGGCAAAATACAGGACGTTGATCATGACAGGAGCTCACTGAAGGGTAAAAACTCCACCGCATCGCCGCGGCTTATCACCTGCTTCTCCGGGATCACGGCCAGGCCGTTGGCCCAGACCACTGAGCTGAGCACACCGGAGGAACGGCTGGGAAAGACCGACACCCTTGCCTGCCCCTGCTCGTCCCGCTCCAGGCGGGCGCGGGCGAACTCACGGCGTTTGGCCGCCTTGGGCCAATCGAATGCCGCCGGGACCCTCAGCGGCACGGGTACAATGCCTTCCGTCACACCCTGACTGCGCAGAATGAACGGCCTGTCGAACAGGCAGAAGGTGACGAACAGGGACACCGGGTTGCCGGGGCTGCCGATGAAAGGAGTCCCCTGGATGTGGCCGAAGGCCAGGGGCTTGCCGGGGCGTATGGCGATCTTCCACAGATCCAGACTGCCGAGCTTTTCCACCGCCGGTTTGACGTGATCCTCTTCGCCTACGGATACGCCGCCGGAGGCCAGCACCAGGTCCGACTCGGCCGCCCCTCGGGCCAGGGCGTCGCAGGTGGCCTCGAAGCTGTCCTCCACGATGCCAAGGTTGATCACCTCGCAACCCAGGGCCTGCACCAGGGCGGTGAGGGAGAACTGGTTGGAATTGTAGATCTGCCCCGGTCCCAGGGGTTTGCCGGGCATCACCAGCTCGTCGCCGCTGCAGAACAGGGCCACCTTCAGGCGTCGGTAGACCGGCAGTTGGTCGATCCCCACGGAGGCGGCCAGCGCCAGGTGCTGGGGCTGCAGGCGGACGCCGGGAGTCAGGATCTCAGCACCGCTCCGGATGTCTTCCCCGGCACGGCGGATGTTGGCGCCCTGCTTTACCGCTTCTTTGGTCAGGACCC
>JAUXGQ010000098.1 GCA_030621975.1 Gammaproteobacteria bacterium
AATGAGACCCTGAGGGATTTCTTCAACGGGTTTCACCACGACGCCCATCCCATGGCGATCATGATCGGCGTGGTGGGCTCGTTGTCCGCCTTTTATCACGATTCCCTGGACATCTACGACCCGCGTCACCGGGAGATCTCCGCCCACCGCATGATCGCCAAGATGCCGACCATCGCCGCGGCCTGTTACAAGCATAACATCGGCGAGCCCTTCGTATATCCGCGCAATGACTTGAGCTACTGTGCGAACTTCCACAACATGATGTTCGCCACACCCTGTGAAGCCTACCAGCCCGACCCGGTGGCGGAAAAGGCGATCAACCTGTTGTTCATCCTCCACGCGGATCACGAGCAGAATGCCAGTACCTCCACAGTGCGTCTGGCAGGCAGTTCCCAGGCCAATCCGTTTGCCTGTATCGCTTCAGGTATCGCTTCGCTCTGGGGGCCGGCCCACGGTGGCGCCAACGAGGCGGTGCTGAACATGCTGGCGGAAATCGGTGATACGGCCCATATCGAAAAGTACGTTGCCAAGGCCAAGGACAAGGACGACCCGTTCCGCCTAATGGGTTTCGGCCATCGTGTATACAAGCATTACGATCCCCGCGCGCGTGTCATCCGCAAGGTCTGCCACGAGGTGCTGGAGAAAATGGCGGACGCCAATAATCCCACTTTCGAACTGGCGCTGCGGCTGGAAGAGATCGCCCTGAAGGATGGTTACTTCGTCGAGCGCAAGCTCTACCCCAACGTGGATTTCTACTCCGGCATTATCTACCAGGCGCTGGGGATCCCGGTCAATATGTTTACCGTGATGTTCGCCATCGCCCGCACCGTGGGCTGGGTGGCCCACTGGATGGAGATGATGGGGGACCCCCATCAGCGCATCGGTCGCCCGCGCCAGCTCTACACCGGCGAGCCGAAACGGGAATACGTGCCGGTCGAGCGGCGCTGATCAGGCTCGCACGTTCAGGTCTCGTCCCTCGGATGAGAAGGGGGCGGCAGGCGGCGGCGCAGTTTCGCGACGCTTGATGAAAGCGCGGGGGTGGCGCGGCTCCGGTGACACTTGCATCCGGTGTATACGCCGCTGACGCTCGATGGGGTGGGTATTTTTCGGAGGCCGATCGATACTTACCGAGAAAATGTAGGCTGGGGCTTGCCCCAGCTCTTTGTTTCGCGAGCAACTGCGCAGCAAAGCTGGGGCAAGCCCCAGCCTACATTTGCAGTACCCATCGGATAATGTGGCGTTGGGGTTCGTTCCTCACCCCAACCTACGTTTATTTCCAGGGGCTTGCGAGGGATCTCAATCCCGAGGGGGCGCGGCAGTCGCCGCCCAGGGCTGGACCGCTACCACCGAGATGCTGTTCTTGGGCGAGCCCTCGATAACCCTGTCGCTGTAGGTGAGGTAGACCAGCACGTGCCGCTGTTTGTCATAGAAGCGGACCACCTGCATGGTCTTGAATACGAGCGAGGTGCGTTTCTTGAACACCTCCTCCCCATCGAGGTCGCCATCACGCACTTCCTCGGGTAGGTTGATCGGACCGACCTGACGGCACGCGATGGAGGCGTCCGCCGTGTCTTCGGCGGTTCCCACGGCACCCGATATGCCGCCGGTCTTCGCCCGGCTGAGATAGCATGCGACACCCGTGACATCCGGATCCTCGAACGCCTCCACCACTATCTTGTCGTTCGGACCCAACCACTTGAACTTGGTGCTGACGCTGCCGATCTCTTCGGCAACGGCGATTTGCACCATGATCGGGAACATGCTCAGCAAACGCAGGGAATACATCATGAGGAACCTCATCTGTGTTACAGCCTTTGAGTATGACAATTCTACCAATATCTGTCAGTTTTTGCGGTCCGTCCCGTGAGAGGTCCGGGCCAGTGCCGCCCGGCGTCGCCCCGGGCGGAAATAATCTGTGTTGTCGTAGTAGGTCTGCTGCTGGTTCTCCGGGGCCCAGCCCGGATAACCCAGCAGGGGAAAGGGCGCGAGGTCCTGGGGTGTCTGGATCGACGGCGGGGACTGGAAAGATTCATGGAGTTTGCGGTCCACGTACGCGAGCTGAATGGGCCAGGGCCGCGCGAACAGGGCATTTTCCACCGTCAGCAGAACGCAGTGCGCCGTCATCCCCGGGTAGGGCGTCAGGGCCTTCTCGTAGAGTGCGTGGCCGAAGATCAGACACCGCATGTGGCGCTTGACCGAGTCGCGGCGACCCCAAAACAGATCTTTCCAGCGAAAGTCGCGAACCAGTTCCAGTAGCGATGGGTCGGAGGCGAGCACGACGCCGCCGCACTCGTCGAATTGCGTGAGCGCGTTCTCGATGGGTGTGCGCTGGCTGTGCTCGGGTCGCGTCGCGGTGCGGCGCGCGATGGCCTCGTAATGGCGGGCGTTTACCGCGAGCTTGGTGCGGGGAAAGCTGCACCAGACCAGTACCTGAAAGAAATCGTGCCAGTTCTCGGTACGCGTCTGCACCTCCCCCTTGAGATAGATCCGTGGCTCATAACCGTCGTCGACCCTGGTCGGTTTGGGCGCCTGCTCCACAAAGCGAATGGGGGCGCCGCCCTGGGAACGCAGGGGGCCGACGCTTTGATCGAGCCAGGTCTGGTAATCGGCGAGTTCCGGCCACCCGGAGGCGCCGGTCCCGATTCGATGGGCCAGGGGTTGCAGGGGTTCGAACAAGGCGGATCTGAACAGGAAGTCCGGCTCCCAGTGGGAACGCGTCCGTCTGGTCAGGGCGTGCTTCACGGGCATCGGTTCTGACAAAACTTTCCAGGGTAGATCGTTCGAAATCTTTCAACCACGGATGGACACGGATCAACATTGATGGAACATTCATTCATTACACTTGCCTTCCGGTTGCGGGTTGGCTCGGCCGATTATTCGCCCGCTCTCACTCTCGGTCAACTCGAGACCGCGCATGCGATTGACCGTGGCGACCAGTTCCTGAAGACGCGGCACGGCCAGATTACCCATGACGAAGGGTGTGATGCGGTCCAGACCCTGGGATGCCACATCATCCAGTGCCTTGCCCAGTCCCTCGACCAGGTCGAGCTGCTCTGCAGCGAATCGCTCGCCGTAATGGCGTATCAGGTAACCGATGCAGCGCACCTGGGCGCTGTCTACCAGTTGCTCGACCCTGGAGAGGTCGATCTCCTGGCGCCCGTAACGCAGCGCGCGGGTTGCAAAGGCCTGGATTTTTTCCCGGCCCTCACGGTACCTCGGGCTCAGGCATTGGGGCCGCGGAATACGCGCTTCCCGCTGGGTCATCGCAGGCGAGTCCAGTTCCAGCGGCGTCGCCCCTTGTGCCAGGGTCTTTGCCTTTGCGGTGACGTCCCGCGGTATGTAATTGTCCAGCATGATCACCGTATCCGCCGTGGCGAAGAAATCGCTGGAACCGCCCATCACCAGGATCACCGATACTCCGTTGTCGCGCTCGAGGTCACGGATTCGCTGCACCAGGGGCGTGATCGGTTCCTTGTCTTTGGCCACCAGTGCCCGCATGCGCGCGTCGCGTATCATGAAGTTGGTGGCGGAGGTATCTTCATCAATCAGCAGCGTACGCGCGCCTGCGGCCAGGGCTTCCATGATACTGGCCGCCTGTGAGGTGCTGCCGCTGGCGTTTTGGGTAGTGAAGCGGCGGGTGTCCCTGGCCTGGGGCAGGTTGTTGATGAAGGGACTGATATCGACCCCGGTGATGGCGCGCCCATCTTCGGCGCGCACCTTGAACGCGCTGGGGTCTGCCACCACCCGCTCCCGGCCATCGCCCGGGATGTGGTCGTACACGCCCCGTTCCACGGCGTGCAGCAGGGTAGACTTGCCATGAAAGCCGCCGCCCACGATCAGGGTCACGCCGCGGGGTATGCCGAGACCCCGGATCGGGCCGCCGTGGGGTCGATCGAGCTGTACGGCCAGGGAATCCGGGGCCCGAAAGGGTATGGCGCCTTGCAGGGGCCGGTCGTCGACACCGCTGCTGCGGGGCAGGATGGAGCCGTCGGCGATGAAGGCGACCAACCCTTCGGCGTGTAACCGAGCCCGCAAACACTGCTGGTCCTCCACCGAATCCAGGTGGCGTTGTGCGCCGGCAAGGTCACCCCGCACCGAGAGCAGGCTGGTCTCCACGACCCTGGGTAATTCATCGAGCAACATGGTCTTCGCCTGTCGGGCATTCACGGAGCGCCCATCGGCGGGCAGTCCGACGCGGAAGCGCACCTCCACTTCCCCCTTGCGCACCAGCAGGGCGTTGCGCTCCAATACCTGTTGCCCGTAGGGCGCGATGGACATCTCGCCACTCTTGCCCGCTCCCCGGTGCCCGCGTACATGCGTTTCGATGGCGGCGGCGAACCTGCGGCCGAGAAAGTCCTCCAGGGCGATACGCCGCACGGGATTCTGAAAGAGATCCTGCGGGAGCGCGATTCCCGGCGGGTCGATAAAGACGCGGCAGCGGGAGGGGTCGGCGAAGGGATCACCCTGGACATGATCGATGCGCAGGACAAAATCGGGAAACCGATAATCCCCCTGGATCTGTTTGTAGGCCTTGTAACCGCGACGGTCCATGCGCCCCAGCAGGCTCGCCAGTCTATCCATCGCGCGCGGACCTCAGACGATCACCCCGACTGCTACCCACTAGGAGGCTGTCCGAGAATGGGGACCGTAGCGAGCGGACGTGGGGCCGAGACGGCTTTCGTGCTCGAATGAGGCGAATATTGGCCATATTTAACGAATTCGAGCGCGAAATCCGGCCGGCATCCACGTTCGCGCAGTAGGTCATCCATTCTCGGACAGCCTCCTAGAAGATGGGTTGCGAGAAGGATCTCAGATGATAGGAGATCCGGATCCCACGTTCACCCGTGCGTTCGGCGGCAATCGGGAACTCGGAGCCATCCAGGATCACTCGCAGTAGTTCGATGAGCTTGTCTTCCAGGAGCTCTTCCGTCCCCTGTTGGCCGAGGCCTTCTCTAAGGTGGTCCAGGAGCGAGGGCGTCGCGACAATCTTAACTTCGAGGGAGTCTGACATGGGGCATCCTTGAGGTCGGGGTACGGTCACCACCATAAGCCAAGACTCCACGCCGGTAAACTTCGGCGAGGCTTCGCTCTGTCACGGTGGAAGGTTGTCGGGGTCCGGCCGGTCGCCAGTGCCATGCGCCGGAGCCTATTAGTCTTGTGCAAAATGACAAAGAATTTAACGCTGATAATCCACCAACATCAAACGGTAAATGTAGGCTGGGGCTTGTCCCAGCTTTGCTGTGTACAGGCTGGCGATACAAAGAGCTGGGGCGAGCCCCAGCCTACTTTTGCCGTTCCGGCTATGCCGGGTTAGGTTGGTTTTTCTAACCCACGGTTGCCGGCGCCCCTGGATCTTGGCAAACTGGCGGACCAGCGGCCTGTCGGACGGGCAGTTAACTTGGTATTGCAACCGGATGATCATGGCGCGAGCTTTCCCTGTATCCCCCCAAATTGGCAGGTCCCGTTTGATAATTGAACGGGTGCGGGACCTGGTCGCCCTCTGCCTGCTTACCCTTGCCTGGGCTGGCGCGCTCGTCGCCGCGCCCTCTACCGACGGCAGCACCGTTGCTGAGTCCGGGCCGCAGCGCATCTCCGTTGCCTACTGCATCGACTGCGTCCCCTTCCACTTCTCGGACCCGCAGGGCGAACCCGCGGGCATGATCGTCGACATCTGGCGTGTCTGGTCGAAAAAGACCGGCATAGCCGTCGACTTCAAGCCCGCCCAGTGGCAAGAGACCTTGCGGATGGTGGGCGACGGCGAAGCGGATGTCCACGCGGGACTCTTTTTCAACGAGCAACGGGATCGATTCCTGGACTACGGGGTTGCCCTGCGCCGCACCGACACCCATGTCTTTCTTCATCGCAGTCTGCCCGACATCAGCAGCATCGAGGAACTGGCGGCCTACCGCATCGGGGTGTTGGCGGGGGATTATGTGGAATCCTACCTCAAGGAGCGCCTGCCCGCTGAGGTCGTGGTGGCCTATCCCAGCTACGAGGCCATTCTCGAGGCGCTCCAGAAGGGCGGTATCAGGGCGTTCGCCGCGGATACGCCTACCGGTGTTTTCCATCTCCAGCAGGTCGGCCTGCTTGCCGAGTACAAATTCCCGCCAAGCCAGCTCCTGTACCAGAATGACTGGTTCCTCGCCGTGCAGGAGGGCAACGGGTCGTTGCTGGAGGTTCTCGATGAGGGGATGGCCCGCATCAGCGAAGAGGAACGGCGCGCGGTAGGCCGGCACTGGACCGTCTCCAGCAGCAGTGAGGAAGAGGCCCTGATCATCGCCATAGACCGGGGCTATCCGCCGCTCTCGCTGATGAATGCCCAGGGCAGGCCCGCGGGCCTGCTGGTCGACCTGTGGCGACTCTGGTCGGCGAAGACCGGGCGCACGGTGCGGTTCAGTTTGAGCGATCTGCCCGGGACCCTCTCGGCAATAGGCTCCGGTGAGGCGGACATACAAGCCGGATTGTTTA
>JAUXGQ010000136.1 GCA_030621975.1 Gammaproteobacteria bacterium
CTTTTGTTCGAGGCCCCCAATCAAACTCCTTGATCTCGTTCGCGTCCGAGAGAACCAAGTATTCCTCGAGATCCCCGGCTCGGGAGTGGACGGTTCCGCTAAGAAGAGAATAGGCAGTCAAGTACCATTCAATCAGCCCTGCCCGACGCGCCAAATCTTCTGTTGTGATTGTTCGAATGCCCTGCTCCTCGATTTTCTTTGCAAGTTGCTCCGCGCGAAGTTCATCCTTGGGGTCATCCACTTCCGGGATGCGAGACCCGGTGAGCTTCTTCGCCTTTCGGAAGTATCGAAGTTGCTGAAGGGTATGATTCTCCGCGTATGTCTGTGCAAATGCTTTATCTTTTGCGATTGCCACAAGCGGGAAGAGGGAATCGAGTATTGCTCGTACCATGATTCGCCCCTGCGACACCATGCCCCGCTCCAAAAGTAGGATGGCACCTTGATAATTGTGGACAGTCCGTAGATACAGAGTTGCCAAAAGCAATTCGTCGATGGCCTGATTGTGTGCATCCAACTGAAATAGTGTATTGAGCGCAAGCTGGTTCGTACGCTCCGCAAGCGCGAACCATGGACCGTAGGTCTCGCGACAACGATCTATCCAGTCGCTGAGGTTTGGATCTAGAAATCCAGCTTGGCGCAAAAATTCAGGATTCTCCAACTTGCTCGCTGACCCTTAACGTGATTTAGCCAGAATGGGCCAATAGTGTGCTAGGCAGATTCTGGAGATTGGCAATTTCGAATTTTAGATTAACGGGATCATACATGGGTACGTACGTAATGCACCAGTAGGAACCAAAAAAAGGCGGATATCCTTTGTCCGCTTCGGGTCGTGAGCGGACGCTCGGTTCCGCTGTCCGCACATTTCCAGACTGTGCAGCGTGAATGTCAGCAATCGGCCAACAGCAGTCATTCGCGACGAATGAAAACCACTGGCGCGATGGGCGGAGCCTTCTACTGCAATGTCCGCTGTATTTCCCGTTTAGCTCACTGCAAGTCTGCCGCGGCCATTATTTCGTCACCGGAAGCGTTCGGGCATGAGTGAGAACATCTACAGCCACATCCACGGGTAAAGCACGAAGCGCTAGCATCTCACTGGCCGGATGGCCGTTCCGGATTTTGTGTAAGCCTTCCCAGGGATTAGTAACGGCCACCTTACCGACTGTTTCTTCCATGTCCTGGATTTTTCGCCCATCCCTTCCGTGGCATTTGGCGCAGATGGTGTTGTAGTAACCTGCGCCCTTTTCCTGGTTGCCGTTTACTTCGCCGGTCGCCGCGATGTACTTGCTCGTATCGACTTGCCCTCTACTGACGAAGAGCGCCAGGTCACGAAAGTGATCATCGTTCATCATGCCGCCGGTGTATTGGTGAGTGCTATCCTTTAGTATGGCGATAATCGCCTCTGTGCTCTTGCCCACAGCGCCGCGAATGCCCTTGATACCGGTGAAGTGGCTTCCCTTGGCATAGGCACCGTCCTTTCCATTGTAATCCCAACCGTGACATTCCTTGCACCGCCAGGTACCCCTGCCCTTTTTCTTTCCTTCTGCGGGGTAAGAAGGATGCGTCACTTTGGGTGGACCACTATCAGCAATCGCGTACCACTTGTCGTAGAGCAAGCCTCCGCGTGCGATATTGGATTCAATTTCTCCCGCCTGTAGCGACAGTGCCGTTATAAAAAACATCAGCAACGTGGGCGCGGTGAGCCCAATTTTTGACGGAAACGCCTTGCGGTTAGTCATCGTGCCAACCCCCATTTATACCTACAGTTTAAAACAATACGATTCACAAAGCCCGGAAACCAGATTGTCTTGAAAATCATCTAATATCTTTCTTGAAAGATCAAGTAGCCTTCAACACCGGTAAAAAGTGACTGCCCCCTTATCTTGGTTGGAAAATAGTGTTGGCGTGAAAGGTTGTAAAGTGTTGACAGCAGCCTATCGGAGCTCGCCAGCCCGTTGAATACACCCGACAGGCAGCAACCGGCCATTCGCCACCAATGAAAAACTCCGCCAGGATAGAACCATAACGGTGGGACTTACCGCAACCGGCTGATGTCCAAAATGAATCTGGACTCTGTCGCCGAGCTCGTAAGATACGCGCTTCGAGTCGGCTTGCTTTCTGGATAAACCGATAAGCAGTGTAGGGTATTTACCCGACAGACACGCCTCTTCGCCGTCGGCCATAATAAATAGGACCTATTTGGAAACGGATATGAGCAAACACAACATACCGACCGATAAGGACAGGGGGATAGAGGACGAGTGCTCGCGACGGGTGCGTCTTGAAAGGCTGCGGGCTGACAGCAAAAAAGCGTTTTCACAGTGGCTGGAAGCAAGCAAAGCCTGGAGCTCATTGCGCCATAGCGCTGAGGAAGACGGTGACGAGTCATGCCCTGAGGCCCAGAACCTGCAGGTACTGGAACAGCAGATAAATTTTGCGGCTGAGACTTTTGTGCATTTACAGGATAGGATTAGCGATATACGTTTTATGGCTTAATTAATATTTACAGAAGGGGCGGATACATAGGGAACACGACAGGGTCTCGAATGACCGCAACGGGTCGATAGCACCCATTACCTTAACCACCAACCCGGCCACCGCGCTGGGATTTTTTCTCTGGGCATTAAAGAAATCAGGGAAACGAGCGCAAAAAAAAAGATGACAGGCGCGTAGCTCAGCGGCAGAGCACTGCTACCACATGGCAGAGGCGAAGGTTCAATTCCTCTCCGCGCCTACCACTGTAAACCCTGCTTCGCGGGGTTTTTAATGCCTGGGCATTAAAGTAATGGGAATAGCGGTCGCTAAAACGGTGGAGTGGATCGCGACCCCCCAAACCTGCTATCCATCACACAGGTGCGATCTGCTCAACTCTACGGTTACCCGCCTTCAAGCCCCTCCTTGTTGGCGGGTATTTTTTGCCCAAAGAAAAAGGCCAGGGGAATCTTCCTGGCCTTGGGTAACCGAACTTTGCCGGTTCATCTACTGCGGGTTGGAGGCAATAACTAGTATATCGGCACCCCCAGCCGGCGGGTATTCTCTCTTATTTCCCAATTAGGGCTTTAATTCGTAAGCGACGCAACCCCGTCGGCGGGTTTTTCATGTCTGCCGAAACCATCCGCAAACCGCCCGCAAACGACCCTGTTCGTGGCGAATTCTAACTTCTCGTGTAATAACAGTCGCTTAATAGACCTTGCGCCGGATAGCGGGCTGCCCTACTCTGTTTCCTCATGAGGGATCTGATCGTGCTCCTCATGCATCTGTTGGCCACCCTCACCAAACTCTTGGGACCTGGTGGCGCAAAAGCCAAGGACATTGTCCGACGGATCCTAGCCAGGTACTACCATCCGGCACCCGATACCGGTGGTGGTCATTCATGGCTGACTTTCATTGGCCATATGAAAGATAGTCTCTGGTCGGAACCATTCGCCGTGAGTTTATCGACCATATTTTATTATGGAATGCTGCTGACCTGGAGAGAAAGCCTGTAGACTTCCAAACCTATTGCAACCATCATCGCGCCTATAGCTCACTCGGCGGTGACACGCCGGCTGAAGCTGCTGGAGTTGCTCCCAAATTGCAGACAACATTGAGTAACTTCCGTTGGCAGACCCACTGTCGAGGACTCTATCGGCTGCCCGCAGCGGCTTGAGTATCAATTCGCCATACACAGGTCCCTCATGCCCATCATCGACATCGTCCCTCCGAGCAAAAAGATCCCGCCGGACCGTTGGGTCCCCTTCGCCCTGGGCTTCCGGCCGTTCTTCCTGCTGGCCGGACTGTACGCCGCCATGGGGCTTTCCCACTGGGTAATGAAATTCATCCGTGGCGTGATGGGCGGCAACTATTACGGGACCATCGGCTGGCACAGCCACGAGATGCTGTTCGGGTACGCGACAGCGGTAATCGCCAGTTTTCTCCTCACCGCCGTGCGCAACTGGACCGGGATCGATACCCCGCGCGGCACGCCTCTGGCCCTGCTCGCGGGATTGTGGCTGGCCAGCCGGCTGCTCGCCTGGTGGCCTGCGGTGCCGGGCTGGCTGCTTGCCCCCGTCGATCTGGCTTTCCTCCCCCTGTTCGCGGTTGCCGTCGCCTACCCGGTCATGCGCGCCAAACACTGGAAGAGTCTGGTGTTTCCCGCACTCATACTGGCGATGGCCGGCGGCAACCTGCTGGTACATCTGGAGGCCCTCGATATTGCTGGCGCCACAGCCCGGGCCGGCATCCTATTGGCCTTGTACATGGTCCTGGCGATCATGGTGGTCATGGGCGGGCGGGTGATCCCCTTCTTTACCGAAAAAGGCGTTCCTGGAGCCTCTCCCGTTACCCGACCCTGGCTGGAGCATATAGTCACACCGCTGGTTGTATTGCTCGGCCTGGCGCTGTCCATCGAGGCACCGTCCGCCGTGACCGGCCTCCTTGCCCTGCTGGCGGCCGTGGCACATGGATTGCGACTGGCCGGCTGGTATGCCGCTACGGTATGGCGTTACCCAATGATCTGGGTATTACAGCTCGGCTACGCCTGGATCGTTGCCGGATTCCTGTTGCAGGCGGCGGCGTCGCAGGGTCTGATATCCCCCTTTATTGCCCTTCATGCCCTTACAGCCGGAGGCATCGGCATGCTTACCCTGGGGATGATGGCACGCGTGACTCTTGGCCACACCGCGCGCAATGTGAACGAGCCCGCGGGACTGGTGGTGGTCGCATTCATACTGCTCGCTGCGGCGGTCCCGGTACGGGTGATCCTGCCCTGGCTTTTTCCGGCCCAGACGATCTGGTGGCTGGGAATCTCGGGAACGCTTTGGGTGGCGGCCTTCCTGTTGTTCGTTTGGGTCAATGCCCCGATCCTGGTGCACCCGCGGGTAGATGGGCATCCGGGATGAGGGTCCGACACCATTCAGTACAATTCATGTTCACCACGACCGACACCCAAGTCTGTCGCGTGCATCGATTGCTCGTTTCAGAACACCCACCTCGTCTAAGGGTGTCGCTGGATGATGAGAAAGGCAAAGGGGGGCGATCAGTTTTGCCGGCACAGCCATCGCTTCCGTATGCATGTAAAATTGCCCTGTCCTCAGCCGCGCGATATCGCTGCCCACTCCACCGCGCTGTTTGAGCTGTTCCTGCACCGCATCGATTGCCGCCGGGGAATTGGCCTTGCCATAGAAATGCGTCGTGCAGTTGGCGATCACATTGTGATCGATGCTCTTGGGGGCCTGGCTGGCAAATATCAGCCCTAAGCCGTATTTCCGCGCCTGTGCCGCCAGCCGTACAAGGGCGGCTTTACAGGGAACAGATTTGCCCGCCGGGATAAAGTCCTTTGCCTCGTCGATCACCAGCAACCCCCGTACAGGTGCGTCGTCCGGTGCGGGATGGGCTTTGATCCAGGTAAACAACAACATGGCGAGCTGCGAAACGAACTGTTGCTGGATCTCCAATCCCGGCAGCCCGATCAGGTTGACCACCGAAATACGGGTACGTCCTCGCTGTTCGGTTCCAAACAAAATCGACGGATCCAAGGATGTCCCGCTCTGTCGGAGCAAGACATTGATCGCCATCTCTGCTCGCAGGTGATCCGCCATCTCCTGGGCCAGTTTGACCGAGTTGCTGATACCCCCGCCCGCCTCCGAAGGCAAGTCGGAGAGGAGCGCAATCAGCTCGGATAGTCCACCGCCGTCATGATGCGCAAAGTACTTCAGTGCGGCCGCCAGAACACCCTGTTTGCTCCTGGCCCTTGCCGCAGCACCGGGCGCAACCGTACCTTGGAGGGCCTGTCTTACCATGTCTATCGTTTGACTGAGCTCATCCGCGTCCTCCGCGATCCCGGCGAGATCCGGAAGGATCTCCAAATGCAATGGATTGCCCGCTTCACGGCCTGGCGTCCAAACCA
>JAUXGQ010000379.1 GCA_030621975.1 Gammaproteobacteria bacterium
CCACGCGCCATATGGGTGACTGCATACGATCTGCTGGTAGCCACCAACCGCCAGACTAGCGGCGAGGGCTATAAAAAGCTCAAGGCTGCCCTGGATCGTTTGGCCTCGACCTATATCAAGACCAATATAGAGACCGGAACAGAGCGGATCATGCAGGGCTTCACCCTGATCGACAGCTGGGAGATCGTGGAGAAGGATCCCGACAACCAGCGCATGATCGCGATCGAAATCACCCTCTCAGAGTGGATTCACAACGCCATCACCGGCCGCGACGTGCTGACCATCAGCAAGGAGTATTTCCGGCTACGCAAGGGGCTGGAGCGGCGTCTGTACGAGATTGCCCGTAAACACTGCGGCAGGCAAGCCAACTGGAAGATCAGCCTGGCGCTGCTGCACAAAAAATCGGGCTCAAGCGGGTCGCTCAGGGAGTTACGACGCAAGATCAAGGGGATCTCCAGATCAGACCACATGCCGGACTACAGGATCGTCTACGAGGAGAGCGGGGACCAGGTGATCTTCTACAGCCGCAACGCCAGGGGACATCTGAAGGCGGTGAAGGATGAGCTGGACAGGCCGGAGCAGGGCCGCCTACTCTGACCGCGGTTTGTGTCTGATATGACGACCCAAGTCAGTGTTACTTAACTTAAGTAATCACAAGCAGTAACCGGTTCTCCCTTGACATCAGCTGCCCCGGCCGTGACATAGCATTCGACGCCAATTCCCAGCCCACCCCATGATCCCTGAAGGGGCCACGGTGGCCCTTCGAGACCGGCTGTCGTCATATCAGACACGGTCGGCAAAACTACACCGAGACACGTCATATCAGACACGCTCGCACCCCTACGGTACCTGTGAACAGACACGTCATATCAGACACGCCCGTTTCGTCATATCAGACACGCAACCACCCCGTAAACCCAGTAACCATGCGGGTTCCAGAATCCGTAACACGCGCGCGCGTTTAACTTAAAAATCTTTAACATAAATCTTTAACGCCTGGGCCTGTGGATAACTCGACCACCAACGAAATTTTCCAGCGCGCTACCGCGTGCACCTACCCTCCGCCATCCCTGGCTTCGCCCCGCTTTGCGGCCTAAGAACACATCCATGTGTTCTTAAAAGGAGTCCTTGCCTTCGGCTTCGGACGCTTCCAATGGCTTCCCGTTCCGGTTCAGCCAACGCTCCCCCCAACTTCCTCTGCCAACCCAAAGAAAAAACGTCTTCAGACGCATAACAGGCTTGGCAGGTACCCCTGATCAAGTGCCCGCGATCCAGCGTTGTCAGATTTCCGAAGGCCAGACCATCCTGTTTGGTCGTACATCCCTGTACCCGTGCCAACTTGGCTATTTGCGCCCAACCCCTCGAAAAGGTAAAAATTAGCGTTTGATAATATGCCGGGTATTGTTCAGACTCTCCCGCCCCGGAGAAGAGAAGCTGTAGACACTACTCCCTGGCAAGGAGCTGGCCTTCGATCACGTTCGTTTCGTCCCCCAGCTCTCCTTCGATGATCGAGGACAGCAGGCGATAGCTCACCTTCCATCGTGTCGTTCCGACCAACACACCAGCTGTTTTCGGGTTCAGCTTGATCACCGCCCCGAACAGCTCATTGCCCTTTCCGTCCTTGAAGGCCACCTTGTCGCCGACTTTCAGGCTGTTTCGGTCGAACTTGCCCGTCGCCCCGGAAATGCCGACATCCGCATGATCGAGATTGATGTGGTAGAAGGGGATATTCCATAGCGCCCCGTCATGGCGGTTCTTTACCAGGGCTCGCGTCCTTTTCAGCTCGACGATGCGTGCCTCGATCAGCCGGTTTTCCTCCGCATCGAAGTACTCAATATCCTGCCCGACTTTCAGCGAATCTTTGATTTCCCTTATTCTTACAGGATCTTCCAGGCTGCGCCGAATCGCTTGCTGCAAGCGATAGAGCTCGAACAAGGATGCATTATTCAGCTCTTCCAGGATCTCGGAATAGTTCATAGGACACCTTCGCTCCCACTAGCGTGGGTCTTCTTGAGCTTCGCCAGGTAGGCAAAGAATGTCCTTCTTCCGACACCGGCAGCCGCGCATACTTCAGCCGCCGATTTCCCCGAGTTCTCATACAAAATCCGGGCATTCTCCAATTTTGCCACGTCGGTCCGCGGCCGCCCGCCGGTCTTTCCACGGGCCTTTGCCGAAGCGCGCCCGGCTGCCGCTCGTTCGGCTCGCAGTTCCCGTTCCATTTGATGGATCGCACCCATCATCGACAGGAAACACCGCCCCGTGGCACTGGTAGTATCGATGCTCTCGCGCAACGACACCAGATTGATGTTCCGTTGCTCCAGCACCTTGGCCGTTTCCAATAGATCCAACAACGAGCGAGTCATCCGACTGAGTTCCGTGACGACCACTGCATAACCGGGCCGGACATAGGCCATCATTTGATCCCAACCCGGCCGATCCATCCGGGACCCCGTCATCTTGTCGGTGAAAATCCTGCCGCAACCGGCCTTGTTCAGCGCATCCGTTTGCGAGTCGAGATTCTGGCCGGCGGTGCTGACTCGTGCGTAACCGATTCGGTGCGTCGATGTGCTCGCGGCGGGCAAAGTACAGGTTTCCATCGTGCAAAAAGATATCTGGTAAGTGGAATAATTGCACTATGTTTATAGCAAAGGTTTTCGCACTGTTAAAGAGGCGGAGAACAGCGATGTCAATCGGGATCGACCGGCTGTGCATAAAGTGTACTTGCTGCACTCGGTGAAGCACGCCGTCCCATGAGTGCCGATTCGCGCCGACTGTCGATCCTGACCGCAAGGGAGATCGATGACCTCTACGGCCTGCCGCGCTTTAGCGAGGACGACCGCCTGCTCTATTTCGACCTGAGTCCGGCGGAACGGCAGGCCGTCGATGGCGTGCACACCCCCTTATCGCATATCTCGCTGTTGCCCTTCAAACATGTGGTACCAAATGGGACGTATTTCATTGAGGATGTGTGGCAGGGATGACTCTCAAGTAACGGTGCCTACGCCAGCGAGAAATTCAAAACCGTAGGTTTCTGTTCAAATGCGCCCGCTGGTCCACCTTGGGCTACGTTCTCAAGGATAACTCCTTCGAGGAGTTGGTACAGGCTGTTCACGCAGTCGCTGCAGGGGGCAGTTTCGTGACTCCGTCCATTCAGGAAAAGCTCCGAAAACTCTAACGCCAAGGAAAGAGCACCGAGTTGTTGTCAAAACGGGAACGCGAAGTCATAAAACTGATTGTACAGGGGCGAAGCAGCAAGGAGATCTACCGGTTCATGGGCATCAGTTCGCGCACGGTGGATACATATCGCAAGCGTCTGATGGACAAGCTCGATTTGCACACCATCGCCGACGTGGTGCGCTACGCGGTACGCGCCGGAATGGCCTCCTGATTGACCTTTTTATCTGCCCCCTCCCTGAGTGTCCACGATTCAGGACGTAAGTAATCTTACGGACACGGTAGTAAGTAAACGTACGGACATATGTATCTTACTTTCCGCGCATCCAGAAACTGCTTTTTCTTGATTTTATAAAAATGCATCTTATTGATTTAGC
>JAUXGQ010000448.1 GCA_030621975.1 Gammaproteobacteria bacterium
CCCACCAGCCAGAATATCAACAACATCGAGCGGGACATGAAAGACTTCGTGCCGCGCATGCTGCCCGAGATGTCGCAACAGGAGTTGACCCTGCACATGGAGATGCTGCTGCGCGCCTACGACCCCTGCATCTCCTGCTCCGTACACATGCTGGACGTCGAGTTCGTCTAGGAGCACCTATCATGACGACAGCCAGCGTCCCGCCGGAAAAAAACCTTGCAGCTCAGCGAGACTGGACTGGACTGACGGTAGCGGGGATCGGAAGCCAGGTGTCCTGTGACGATGGGATTGGCCTGACCCTTGTCAGGGCCTTGTCCGGAAGGCCGCTTCTGCCGGGCATAACCGCTTGTCCGTGGGAAGATGCCGACGCCCTGACGCTGGCGCACCTCCTGCTCGAGTCCGGGCAGCCGGTGCTGCTCGTGGATTGCGCCGATATGCGGCTGGATAGCGGATGCTGGCGGCTCTTTTCCGATACCAGCGCAGGCTTGAACATGCAGTCCCGCACCCTGTCCACCCACGGACTTGGGCTGGCCGAGGCCTTGTCCATCGCCCGCGCCCTCGGTCTTGCGCAGCGGGTGCATATCTTTGGCATCCAGCCTTTCGATCTTGCCCCGATCTGTGATCTGTCCCCGGAAATGAAACAGCGCTTACCCCACCTCCTGAGGGCCCTGGAAGAGACTGTCGTATCCCTCACATCCGGGTTTGGCGGTGAGGGTGCACCGAATTCGAAACAGATCCCGAACGCTCGATGCGGCGCTTCGGAACCGATCCAGTGACAGGATACAAGCCTGGCGGGAGGTCCGGGCTGGCCTTGGGTCGACTCCTGAATACCTTCTCCACGAATGGGGACGAACGCCATACCTACGATGCCGGCACCCGCCTGAAAGAGCTCTCCCAGCGCCTGTGGTGGTTCATCGCCTTGCGCTGGCTGTTCACAGGTGGTTGTCTGGCGCTTGCCCTGGTAGCCAGGCTCCAGTTGATGCCCGCCCCCATCGATTACCGTTTCCTGTTGGTCACCGGCGTGTTCCTGGGGGCAACGAATCTGCTTTTCACCCGTTTGATGAAATCCTTTACCCGGGGTGGGCTGAATACCCGGGGAATTCGGGTGCTGGTGATCGTGCAGACCCTGACGGATTTCATGGCCATTTCCCTGGTCAGCTATGCGTTGGGTGGCGTGGAAACCCCTGTAATCGTGCTTTTTCTGGGAGAGATCATCCTGGTAACCCTCTTCTGCAAACGGGCCATCAGTCTCGTCATGGCCCTGGTCGGGGCCTTTTTCGCCGTACTGCCCGTGGTGCTGGAGTACACCGGGGTCATCCCGGCGCTTTCGCTGTATAACCCCTCGTACAAAGCGGCGCTCAGCTCCGACCTGCACTTTGCGCTCAGCTACATCGTCGGCGTTACGGTCGTATTCCTGTATTTCTGGTACCTGGTCAGTGAAATCACCACCAGCCTGCGGTTGCGCGAACATCAGCTGGAAAAGACCTACAATAAACTGATGCTCCTGGATCGGGAAAAGACCCAGGCGACGCTGCGGGCGACCCACGAGCTAAAGGCCCCCCTCGCCGCGATCAACAGCTACGTCTACGCCTTGCGGGACGGTTACGCCGGTGAGATCTCCGACAAGGGGCGCCAGGCCCTCGAACGCATCGGGGACCGCGCCGACCTGCTCATGAAAAAGGTCGTGGACATCATCCAACTGAGCAATATCAAGACCCTGGTGCTCAAGCGGGCCCATTTGACTGCCCTGAACCTCACCGAAGTGCTTGCCGGGGAGGTGAAAGAGGCACAGGTACTGGGTAAACGACGCAATATTCGAATCGTCAACCAGGCGCATGGCGCCCCCGCTTACCACATATGCGGGTCCCACGAGCATCTGCGCACCCTGATCTCCAACCTGTTGCGCAACGCCATCACCTACTCCGAAGACAACTTCAGCGTGGAGGTCTCGCTGCAGGGTAAAAGGGACCGGGTCACCCTGAGTATTCAGGACCACGGGATCGGCATCCCCGAGAAAAATCTGGACAGGATTTTCGAAGAGCATTTCCGAAGCAATAATGCCGTCGCCCACAACCCTAACGGCACCGGGCTGGGGCTACCCGTTATCAAAGAGGTCGCCCGGCTCCACCATGCGGTAATCAGAGTATCCAGTGAACTCGACAAGGGAACGCGGTTCGACGTTACGTTTCATCTCATTCATCCGAATCAAAACGAGGACGCGAAAAATGGCCAAAGTTCTAATCATCGACGATGATCAGGACATCATCGACAGTCTGACCATGATCCTGGAAGGCAACGGTTATGCCGTCTCCGTAAAGAACGACACGGAGAACCTTGTCGAAGATGTTACGAGTGCTAATCCCGACCTCATCATCCTGGATGTCATCTTCCCCGAGGACCCCCAGGCCGGCTTCAAGGCGGCCCGCGTTCTCAACAAGGATCCACAGGTGGGGCACATCCCGGTGCTGCTGCTGTCCGCCCTGAATCAGTTGAGCAACCTCTCCTTCGGAATCTCGGAGAACGACATCAGCGAGGACTTCATGCCGGTGGGCGCCTTCATCGAGAAACCCGTCCGACCCAAGGTCCTGCTCAAGCGCATCGACGAACTGCTGCGCCCCGAGCCCTGATACGGGTCCGAACCCGCCTGGGCGCCGCCTAATTCACCGAACCGGCGCCGGGGACCAGGCTCGATGCGCAAGCCAGTCTCCGCGCCTAAAAGGAAAGAAAGGACAGGATTAACAGGATTTCGCAGGATTGACAGGATATTGAAATGTGCTTTTGGGACGCGGCTCTTACCGAGCCGAAGCGGGTATCGACACCGGGTTGCTCACTACAGCCCTCAACCCTGACAAAGCCACATTCAGAGGTTTTGTCAGGGTTAAGGGTTGTAACTTCGGCAGGCGTGCAACCGTACGCAAAAAGGTTAAAGTCTACCGAGATCCTGTAAATCCTGTTAAATCCCGTTAATCCTGTCTATTAAACCGGACCCGAGAGCGCACAACGTCGGCAGCACATAGCAGCGTGCGTGCGGGTTCAGGGCAGGTCACTGCGCCGGAACAGGAAATAGCCCA
>JAUXGQ010000187.1 GCA_030621975.1 Gammaproteobacteria bacterium
CCTCGGGCGAGCAGTTCCTTTGGATACGCTCCTCGGTCTGGCAGATTGGACAAACGAGAGAAGGTGTCATCTTCTTTTCGAGCACATGGTTCGCTTTTGCGGGCGAATCGTGTTCTGAGAGATAGTCGTAGAGTTCTTCCAGATCTTTTTCCGCATCCTCGGTCAACAGAACCTCGTATGCCACGTTTTACCGTTCTCCATTGTGCTGGCGTCCACGCTTACGTAGCCGATGAACGATCGTCGAGGCGGGTTTTACTTGGCCTTTCTCAATCTGACGGTTACCCAACGCCAAGATCTTCAACAAGGCCAGGGTTTCCTGAGTCTGTTCGTAGCTTTCGATATCCTGAATAACTGCCCTGGCCTCGCCGTTTTGGGTGATGATCAGCGGCTGGCCCTGTTCCCGAAGCTGTCGCATCACATCGGCTGCGTGTGCTTTGAGGTAGCTTATGGGCTTAATGTGTTTGGATAGTTTCATCGGCGAGCTCCATAGAGTAATTGGCCTTAATTTAGTCCGAATTAAGACCCTTTGCAATGGGCGTGTTTGAATGACCGGTCAGGGTCGGGTCCGGCCATTCGGTCGTCCGATGAAGGTATCTTTCTGCACCGCGCTTTGATGCTGCAGTGCAATAGGCGGCAGCCGGCCAACGCCGGCCATTCACGTGTATACGACTTTCAGCACTTAACGGGTCCGTATATCCTTGACGGGAAGAAAACTTGAATACCATGCAAGCTACTGGTGCCAAGATACTTTCTGAGACAATGAGAGTGGTAAGAATGGTATTGACATACGGACAGAGCGGTCCGTTCATTTAACTGTTAGAGTTCAAAAATGAAGTGTTCAGACGGAACTGAAATGAATCTGGGAGATCGAGTACTTATAGCGGGTAAGTGTCTTACGATGAACAGTGAATAGTCCGGAAAGAATCCGTATGTATGACTGGCACAAGAGAACTGGTAGGGCATATGTCACATCCGGGATAGGATATGGAAAAACAGAGCTTTCTGCTTTCGATGCAGCAGAACTAGATGCGAATATTATGTCAACCAACGCTGTTAGGGTTTCGTCGTTTGTTCCTCCCAATTGGCAGATCATCAATAGTAAGGAAGAGCTCGGAAAATGCACAGACAATGGTGCTTTCTTGCCAATGGCCTATGCCTATGCAGTGTCGAAAAGGAGTAGTGTGGCGGCTTCCTTACTTATTGGGATTAACAAGGATACGACAAAGGCTTCAATAATCATGGAACATGCGGACGTGAATGTCACAAGCGAACAGTCAATCGAACAAACGGAGATTTGTATAGAGGAAGCCTTTGGCTCCAGAGGTTGGGAGATCGATAGAATAGAAAAAGCCACAGTAGAAGCTGCCCCTAGAGATAGTCTGCATGTTTGCGTGCTGGTTGCGGTTGTGTTTGTTATCGATTAGACGGAAAATGGAGCGTCTAGCACAGGGTAGTTTGCCCGACTTCTGAGTTATACATGACTCCTTTGGGGTCATCTGCGGACATTCATAGTGGTGGGATCACGTTCGAGATTTCTACCGTCGTTGAAGGGATAGAACGGGTCAGGTTGCAGCTCGATGAAAGCCGTAAGATTTGACGACAAGCCGGAAGCACCTCCGATCGGGGAGATCACGGAGATCCACGGGCCGGTGGTCGTCATCGCCTGCCGCAAGCTGCCGCCACTGCGTCGGGCGCTGAAGACTGAAGTCGATGGAGATATCTATCTTTTCGAAGTCCATCAGCATCTTGATGAGCGCCATGTGCGGGCGATCACCCTTCACTACAGCAGCGGTCTGCGCCGGGGGTTGGTCGTCTACGATACTCAAGCACCGGTACAGGTTCCAGTTTCCGAGACGTGTCTGGGGCGACTGCTGAATGGATTCGGCGAGCCTCTGGACGGAGGAGTCCCCCTGGAACGCAAGGAATTCCGCAACATCCACGGACGCCCGATAGCGCTTAGCGAGGCGGTGGGCGTAAGCGAGGTTCTGGAGACCGGCATCAAAGCGATCGATCTGCTGTGCCCCTTTGCGCGCGGCGGCAAGACGGGTCTGTTCGGCGGCGCGGGCGTTGGCAAGACGGTGTTGATCATGGAGTTCATGCACGCCATAGCCGCCCTCCACGCAGGCGTCTCGGTCTTTGCCGGCGTGGGGGAGCGCATCCGCGAGGGTCACGAACTCTGGCATGAGATCAGAAAGGCGGGCGTGATGCCACAGACGCTCATGGTGTTCGGGCAGATGGACGAGTCGCCCGGCGTACGTTTTCGGGTGGGACTGTCCGCGCTCACCTACGCCGAGTACCTGCGCGATGCCACCGCCAGGGAGGTGTTGTTCGTCATGGACAATATCTTCCGCTTCGTCCAGGCAGGCAGCGAAGTCTCAAGCCTGCTGGGCCGAATGTCGGCGACCGTCGGCTACCAGCCGACCCTGACCACCGAGGTGGCGGAGATGCAGGAGCGCATCGTGTCTACCGGTCGCGGCGCCATCACCGCGGTGCAGGCGGTGTATGTCCCCGCCGACGACATGACCGATCCGGCGGTGAGCGCTATCCTGAGCCATCTGGACACGACGGTGATCCTTTCGAGAGATCAGGCAGGCAAAGGGATATACCCCGCTTTGGATCCGCTGAGCTCAGCCAGTAAGCTGATGGACCGCTATACACTGGGTGATCGCCACTACAGAACCGCCGAGTCAGTGCGCGAACATCTGGCGCGCTACCACGAGCTGGAGGATATCATCGCCATGCTGGGCATCGAAGAGCTGTCGGAGAAGGACCAGCGAATCGTGCGCCGTGCCCGCAGGCTTCAGCAGTACCTCACCCAGCCTTTCCACATCACCGCTGCGCACACTGGACTGCCGGGTGTTTCCGTGCCGCTGCAAGATACGCTTGACGATTGCGAAGCCTTTTTGTCGGGAAAGTACGATGAGACGCCGGAAGAGGCCTGTTACATGCGCGGGAGCATGAAGGAGATGCGCCGTTGAACGGCTTCACCCTCAATCTTCTGGACCCGGGCCAGTCCGAGCGTATCGAAGGAGTGGCCTCCTTCGTGGGTGAGGACGCCACGGGCAGCTTCGGCATTCTTTCCGGGCACGCCCGCTTCATGACGATGCTGAGCCTTGGGTTGGCACGTTTTCGGGAAATCGATGGACCCTGGCAATACCTGGCAGTGCCGGGTGCGCTTCTCTACTTCGTCGATGACATGCTGTATATCACTACCCGGTACTACCTCATGGACATGGATTTCGAACGGATCAGTCGGGTGTTGGAGGAGCGGATGGTCGCAGAGGAACGGGAGCTTCGCGCTGTCAAAGAGAGCCTGCGCTGCATGGAAGAGGAATTGTTCCGGCGCATGTGGGAATTGCGGCGCGTACAATGACCGAGGAGAACCAACACCGCCGGCTGCGGGAAAAAGTGGAGCGTCAGTCCCGCCGGCTGAAACGGGCCGAACGGGAGCGACACCAATGGCTCGCCCAGACAGTCTTCATAGGTACCCTGGGCCTGGTCTTCGTCATCCCTGTAGTGATCAGTGCCTACTTGGGCGTCTGGCTGGACGGTCGTTTGGAGGGATATTCCATGAGTTGGACCTTGAGCCTGATTTTCCTCGGTGTCGTAGTGGGAGCGATCAACGTGTACCTGATGATAAAAGAGTAATCATGGCGCAACAGGAACTCACGGCCGGCGTACTGTTCTCGTTCGGTCCACTCGAGATCAGCGAAACGACGCTCACCGGCTGGGGCGTCCTGCTGGCCCTGGCCGGCGTTTCCGCTGTGGCCACGCGCCGCCTGCGTCTGGAGCCGGGAGCGTTTCAGACCGCGATCGAGGGCATTGTGAGTGTGCTGGAAGATGCGATCCGCGCCGTCGCTCCGCAACATGCGCGGCTGCTATTGCCCTTCATCGGTACTTTGTGGGTGTTCCTGGTGGTGGCCAACCTGGTCGGCCTCATCCCGGGCCTGCACTCACCCACCGGTGACCTGTCGGTCACTGCGGCCCTGGCGCTGCTGGTGTTCCTGTCGGTGCACTGGTATGGGATCCGCATCAACGGGCTGCGGCGCTATCTGCGCCATTATCTTCTTCCCAATCCCGTTCTGCTGCCCTTCCATCTGATCAGTGAGATCACCCGCACCCTGGCCCTGGCCGTGCGTCTGTTCGGCAACATCATGAGCCTGGAGATGGCGGCGCTGCTGGTGCTGTTGGTGGCGGGGTTTCTCGCGCCCGTGCCCATCCTGATGTTGCACATCGTCGAAGCACTGGTGCAGGCCTACATCTTTGGCATGCTGGCGCTGGTTTATATCGCCGGAGGGATCCAGGCACAGGAGTTGAAACAACAGAAAGACCCAGAGGAGCGATCATGACTGGTATCGATACATTTGTCCTTTATTCGACCATCGCCGCGGTTCTCGGCATCGCGATCGGCGTGCTGCTGCCCGCCTTCGCCATGGGCCGGGCCATCAGCAGCGCGCTGGAGGCCTTGGCACGCCAACCGGAGAGCGAGCGCGCCATCATGCGCACCCTGTTTATCGGCTTGGCCATGATCGAGTCCCTTGCCATCTATGTGCTGGTGATCGTACTCATCGTGCTGTTCCGCAACCCGCTGCTGGAATATCTGCTTAGCTAGCTACAAGAGGTGTTCCATGGAGTTGAGCTGGTCGACTTTTCTGCTGGAGATCATCAATTTTCTGGTCCTGGTGTGGATACTCAAGCGTTTCCTCTACAAACCGGTGCTCGAGGTCATTGCCCGACGCCGCGAGAGCATAGAGCGGACGTTGCGGGAAGCCGGGGAGGAGCGGGAGGCCAGCGAGGCGCTGCAGCTGCAGTACGAGAAGCGGCTTGCGGACTGGGAACAGGAGAAGGAGATAGCGCGCATTGCACTGCAACGCGATGTCGAATCAGAACGGCGCCAGCGGCTTGAAGCCCTGGCCGCCGAACTGAAGGAAGAGCGCAAGAAAGCGCAGGTGCTGGCGGAAAAGGAACTGCGTGAAACCGAGCGCCGGCTGCAGGCGCAGGCGCTGGATCTCGGCGCGAATTTCGCTGCACGGCCGCTGAGCCGTTTGGCTGCCCCGGAGCTGGAGGCTAGGCTGATCGAGGTGGCATTGCAGGATCTGGCAGCGCTGCCC
>JAUXGQ010000509.1 GCA_030621975.1 Gammaproteobacteria bacterium
GAGCCATGGTATCGCCGTGATCGCTGTCGTGCAGGTGGCAATAGGCGCAGCCCGGGACTCGGTAGCGGCCTCGCTGCAGGGGCTGGCCCCAGTCCTGTTGGTCGCCCTGCATACGGACGATGACACCGTGCTTGGAGGTGGCGTAGCTGTGCGTCTCCGAACCTTGGTGACAACCGGTACAGGCCCTATCCCGCCGCGCCGCAGCGTTCGCGCCCGCGTGGCGCTCACCATGGCAATCGCTGCAGCCGGCCCCGCTAACGCCCCCGTGAGGGCCGTTGCGCCAGGCCGTGACCAGGTCGGGCCCCCGTTCCAGATGACAGGCCAGGCATTCCGGTTCCGTGAAGGGACCCTGTGGCAGGGTCTCATCCGCCGCCATGGCTGTGGCGGCGAACCACAGGCCGATTAATGTCCATGCGGCGAACCGGCGGCGCTGTCGGGCATCCGGGTACATCAGTTGTGTTCCCGGTTGTGCTCTGTGTACGCACCGCTCAACCACAGGTCGCCTGGCGCGCTGCGTTTACCCGTCGCCTTGCGTTCCGCATTCGTCAGTTCGCGCAATTTACGGGCTTGCGCGCCGATCTTCTCCAGCATGCCGTTCATGCGCGCGTGGCCCGCCTCAACCCCGGCGGAGTCACCGTGCGCGGCCGCCTTGTAAGCGCCCAGATTGTCGAAGTACCACATCTCGAAGTAGTCACGCTCGATGGCGGAGACGTTGTAGAAGGCGGATGCCTGGCCCTCGAAGAAACCGATGCGCTCCCGGGGCCAGAGCCTGTCCAGCCAGTCCATGGGATAAGGCGGGCGTTCGCCGGCAGCCGGATAAAGCCCATCGTCTGCGCGCAGATCTTTGAGCAGATCCTCCGCCGCGTAGAGCTTGTCCCAGGCCCGTTCCCGTTCCCGGTCCATATCCGACAGCCACTGCGCCGCCTGCACCGCCTCATGGCAGTCACTGCACAACGCCACCCAGCGTGCCCGCAGCACCTGATTCTGTGAGGTGTGGGGGTTGATCTCCCGCAGGCCGAACCTCCAGATACTCTTGTGGGCTACCTGGTGGCGCCCGCCTTCCATGTGGCAGTAGGCGCAGCCAGGGGCCTTGTAGTTGCCTTTTCTCAGGGGCTTGGACCAGTCCCAGCCGTTACCCTCGGCCAGGTAGAGCCTGCCGTGGGCGGAGGCGAAATAGGTCTCGTCGTCCGGGTGCGGCGGACCGGAATGACAGGTGATGCAGGCTTCGGGGCGCCGCGCCTCCGCCGGGTCGAAGCGATGGCGGCTATGGCAGGAATCGCACTTGGTGGCCACCGAGTGACACTGAATGCAGGCCTGCACCTCGGCCTTGGGCTTGTCCACGAAGTGCTTGGCGTCCACCGCTCGCTGCATCGCCAGGACGTGGCTGGGAAAGCCGTAGCGGGCCTCGTCCCTGAATTCACCGTACTGTTTTTCGTGACAACCGCCGCAGACATGAGGGGTCGGCAGTCGCAGATGCTGGTGGTCGTCGCCATGACAGGCCGCGCAGTCGACCGGTTCCTGCACCCGGGCGTGGCGGCTGGCGCGCCAGTCGCTGACGATGCCGGGGGTAATCCCCTCGTGGCACTGGATGCACTGCTGCCCCTGGAATACACCCTGCACCCCGTTCGGCGACTGGTAGAAGTTGTCCGGATCCCAGTAGCCCTGCCCCGGGTCGGGGCTCCAGTGGCGCGAGTAGAGACCGGCGCCAGACCCGCCTTTGGTCCAGTGCACGTACGCGAACCCCGCCGGGACCACCGCCAGGGCGACGATCACGGGGATCAGGGGATAGCGCATGGTTTGCCCTTCTCGGCGGTGGCTCGTACACGCATCCGCATTCGCCACCAGCGCACCAGACCGATTCCCGTCAGGAGCAGGAAAGGACCCAAGGCCAGCAGCGAGCCGTACTTCCGGGCTGTGACCGGCCTGTCCCGTGCGGTCTCTGAGACGTCCTCAATCGGGGGCAGACCGAGAAATTGCCGGATGGCGGCCCGCGAAGACGCTGAAGGAAGCGCCTTGCCCATGATCTCGGCGTTGCGCTGCATGCGGGCCAGCACCCTGTTCCACTCCCGGGCGCTGTGCTGGGCGGGGTCGGGCAGCGTATGACAACCCCCGCACTGTCTCTGATAGGACGCCGGGGGTGCTTCGTCCCTGCTCCAAGGCTTCAGGGCGTGGCCTTCCAGGTACGCCAGCAACCGGGCGCGTTCGCCCTCTTGCGGGGTGTCCAACCTGTTCAGAAGCCCGCCGAAGCGCTGGGTGACCTCCATGAGCAGAAACATGCGGGGGGCGACCTGACGCCACTGCGCCGCAGTGTGGCGGCCCGGGCCCGGTAGATTGTGGCACTGGGTGCAATAGCGCTGCAGCAGTTGCGCGCCTTCTGACCCGGGTGCGGGGAGCTGGTCCTGCGGAAACCCCGGGGGCACCACATCCTTGCGCACCTCGCACAGATCGATGCCCGCCCACTGGTGGCTGGCGAAGGTCGGCAGCGCCACACACAGACCCAGTATCAGCAACAGCCGTCGGCCCATGTAGTGTACCCCGTCACCGATCCTGTAACGTTCAGCGAGCCAGGAAGCGGTTAGCCGCAAGGCATGCCTCGCAGGGAATGGCCCAGTCCTTTCCAAGAGGCATAACGCCGCGGATGACCGCTTCCTGGCTCGCCCGAAGGGAGCGCGCCTGTGCC
>JAUXGQ010000056.1 GCA_030621975.1 Gammaproteobacteria bacterium
CGAGAGCAAGGCGCAACATCGCAGGAATAGCAGGCTCTCTTTCAAGATGTTGCAACGCAGCTATCGGTGATTTAGACCGTCGTATGGTCGTAGATATTTGGTGTTTGAGGTACTAGGTGCGGCGGGAAGACTTAAGTAACGGCGCGGACTGCGCCGAATGCCCGCACGCAATGCGTAACGAACAAAGCGCTTGAAACTGCAATGAGCTGACATTGTAGAGCCCGAGTGTCGCCTCAAATAACTGGGCCGTCTCTCTCGTTGACTGCCTGATTATCTTCCGCACTTAAATCGTTTGGACGACAAAGGAGGCATAAAATGGATAACGGTTTGCCCGTTGAATCCGAGCGACGGAACATCCGAAAATGGGGAAACCTTTTCCTGGTGCGTCACGGGGAATCGACCTGTAATGAGATCAACCGTTTTGCGGGAGACACTGACGTCCCACTCACCCCACTGGGGCAGGAACAGGCACGTCAGGCTGCAAGGGATTGCCGAGGTATTTCTCCCGATAGTATCTTCGTGTCGCCGCTGAAACGCGCCCGCGAAACGGCCGAGATATTATTTCCCACGGAACAATCTGAGTTGGCGCACAAAATCGACGAACGCATCAGCGAACGCAATTTCGGCAGCTTCACCCTGAACAACAAGGCGCATATTCAGCGATCAATCGGCATCAGGGGATTTGACGAGGCCTTATACGGCGACTGCCACATCATGGTGGAAGGGGAGAAATTCTCAGATTTCTACCAACGCGTACTGGATTTCCTGGCAAAGGAGCTGCACCCCTTATTGATGAAGGGAAAAAGAGTATTCGTTATCGCGCACAAGTACGTGATTGAACTATTGGCCAGGTTGATTCTGCGTCTTTCCACCGATGACAGCTTCGATCTTCGTCTGCCCAACGCAAAAGTAATCAATGGTGCCGAACTTGGAAAAGTGTTGGGTCGAGAATCACGTTGGTTTAACCGTACACGGGAGTGGGTAGTCCTTAACCATTCGTTTATATGGGTATTGGCCGCGCTGTTTGGCGCCGCAATAAACCAATTTGGTTGGTTGCCCGCGGTGTCTCCCTTGATTTCGGTCGCTATTCTGGGCGCGGCTACGGGGATAAGCGTTTCCAGGGTAGACCTGAAGAAGCTGTTCCAACCGCATACGCCTTCAATATTAGCGATCAAACAACTATTAATACGCTATACACTCATCCCCCTATTGGTGCTGGGAGCCGGATGGTTGTCGGGTTTCCACAGCCAAAGTCTGGTCCTGGCACTGCTAATGGCCGCGCCGGCGGCCGTTACCGGAATTACGGTCAGCCGTTGTAACGGAGGTTTCATTATTCCCACGGTCAGCGTTATCCTGGTATCGACAAGCATCAGCATCCTGGTCATCCTTTCGGTACTGTCCGTACAAGGCGTCGAGGGGCGTGCGATTACCCTGCTTCTGCCTTTTGCCGTCGCCTTCTTCGGCATCATACTTCCCACCGTGTTAGCGTACTACGCGCGTAAGCGCTATCCGATAAAGACGGCTCATTTTGCTGAACACAATGGCGCCACAGCCGTAATATTACTGGCTCTTTTCATCGTGCTGGCCTTTCAGGGGGTTGCCTTTGATTCGTTCGTGCCTTACGGTTTGGTCGCCTTTGCGCTAGGGATTGTTGTTCGCTTGCTGGCGTGGATACTTGCGCGCCGTTACAGCATATTCGGAATCGATGATTACATCTCTTTCGCCTATCCGAATGTGTTCCTGGTCATAGTGCTGGCTAATATGATCGATTTTCCTGAACTCCACCAAACCGCTGTCTGGTACCTGTTACCGATGTTCATTCTCGCTACGTTCGACGAGTCCTTATGCCGGCGGATCGCGTCTCCAACCCATGACAATCGCCTAAAAGCCTTTTTGCGCATACCCCAGACTGCACCATGTCAGGGACCACTCGAAAACGACTGCGAAGCGTGCGCAAACGGGTCTTGCGGGCGAACTTCCTCCGTGGTCTGAGCAGGGGCAGATATCTCCATTTTTCCGGTGTGCCGGGTGAAAAAACCGGTTTAAGGACTGTCAAGGACGGTTTCAGGATTTCTATTCCCGCAGGCCCTCGCGCAGCTAACCCGCATATCTCACGGATTAACCACAGAGGACGCAGAGGACGCAGAGGACACAGAGAGAATAACAGCTTACGCCAAACGGTCCTGCATAGTTGTCGGAACACCATGTAAACACTGCTGTTTCGGCCCCGAATGACAAAGCCTTTGAAAATTAATAACCTCTGTGCCCTCTGTGTCCTCTGTGGTGAAATATCCGGGCTAAAGATCTGGGCCCGATTGTCGAAGAAAATAGTCAACCATGAATCGTTCCGCATCTTGCATGCCAGTGTGTAGGAGAAGATTATGCGTATTTTGTCGTTTTCCCTGCTGTTGCTGCTGATGGTAACGCCGTCATTAGCAAAATCCCACCAGTCGGCACGCGTTATGATTGTGCACAGTTACGAGGCGGACCACATTTGCGGCCAACCACAAGGCCAGGGCGTCGTCCAGGCACTCGCGGACAACGGCTGGAAGCAAAACGAAAACCTGCTTTTGGAATCTTTCTACATGAACACGAAAAAGGTTCATACGACGCCGCAGGCCATCCGCGCCCAGGCACGGAAAGCGCTCGATGCGATTGAGGCGTTCAAGCCGGATGTCGTCGTCGTGCTTGATGACAATGCTATACGGGAGGTAATGCTTCCGCTGGTTGGACGAGATGACATCTCAGTCGTTTTCTCCGGGATGAACGGACAACCCTTCGTGTACAACAGCAAAACCCCCTTTATTGAAAGCGCCGATCACCCCGGTTCCAACGTGACCGGCGTGTATGAAAAACTCTACCTGGCAAAGTCACTGGCTGTAATCGGTTCTTCGCTCAATGGGTTCGACAAAGGAGACAAGGTCGTTGGCATCACGGATTACTCGCCCACAGGAAATGCGATTTCACGCCAGTTCCAGTTGGAAATAGCCGCCGAGAAAATAGACGTTGAATGGGAATTGCATCGCGTTAAGAACTTTGAGGAGTATCGGACGCTGATCCACGCACTCAACGAGGACCCTAAAGTACGGGCGATATACCCGGCCGCTTTATCGCTGCAAACGGCCGATGGTGGTACCTACACCGCGCCTGAAATTTTCGCTTGGACCATACGGAACAGCCGCAAGCCGGAGATGTCGCTTAACTATTTCTTTTCGAAAATAGGTTTATACGGCGGCGCGGCGGTTGATTTTACCTCCATGGGACACATGGCGGGAGAAAAGGTAGCCCGCATTTTAAACGGGGAAAAGGCGGGATCGCTTCCCATTGAAGATGCCCGCGACTATGCGATTGTATTTAATCAGCGACGCGCCAGACAACTGAATATAGCTATCCCTCCACCACTGCTTACCGCGGCGGATCATGTCTACCGATAGTCGCTCATAGGTCAGCATGTCTACCCCGAGGAAATCGAAGGGAGTGCGGCGATGCCTTAAGTACGTCAAGGACCGTGGCCGGTTATTATTGCTGTTGATCGCGGTTGCGGTATTGCCCGGCACCGCGGGAGGTCTCATTCTTTGGCAGATGTTCAGCGAACAACTCGATGCAAGCTACGAAAAACGTCTGTTGACCGCGGTTGAGACCTTTCATTTGATTCTCGACAATAAGATACAGGAGTTGAGCAACGCGTTATCGCGCATGGCATCTGACAATACCCTGCAGGTCACCATGAATCTGGAGATACTGCCACAAATGCAACGGTATCTCGGGACGCATTATGAACTTTCGGGATTCGAATTCTTACAGGTACAGGATGCAAGCGGTACCGAACTGGCTTCGTTCGGAAATACTGTGCCCTTGCGGGGTAATAAGGGTCTTTGCAGCGGTCCGACCATCAATGCGGCGACTACAACGAGCGGATTTTACCTGGCAAAGAGCTTCCCGGTAATTCAGGGCGAGACCACCCTTGGCTATATCTGTGGTGCCGTGGATCTCAGGAACCAGGCGTTTGAGACGTACCTGAGCAATACTCTGAGGTCCATACCATTTGTCCGGTGGCAAGACCAAACAGTGATGATGGGGCAGCATGGCACACAGCTATTTGGTCCTGAGAATGCTGAACAGGGGGTGTTCGCGTATCGGGAAGGAGGGCGGCAATACAAAGGAATGACAAGCCGTATCGGCGTAGGTAAGGAGCAACTGGTTATCGGAGTGCTTATAGCAATGATCGAGCGAGAAGAGAGCCTTGATCGGCTGATACGCTCCATGGTCGCACTGATGTCGGTTATTGCGCTGGTGGTCTTTTTCGCGTTACGGTTTCAATACCTTCGGAAGGTCGCAAAAAAAGAACTGGTGATCGAGAAGGAACGGGCGCTCGTGACCCTGGCTTCCATCGGGGATGCTGTGTTTACTACTGACAACAAAGGCCGTATTCGCTTTCTCAATGCCGCCGCGAGTCAATTATTGGGGGGCGATAGCGAAAATGCCATCGGACGGCCGTGGAACGAAACCTTGCTGCTGAGGGACGAGGGCACAGAGGGGGGATTGGAGGACCCCATAGCGCAATGCCTGCAGAAGAAAGAAATGATTCGCGCGCCTCGCAACGTAGTATTGGTGCGAGAAAAAGATAATATTGCAGTGCACTACAGCGCAGCGCCGATTGGCGTTAATTCGAACGAGAACCAAGGCGTAGTGCTCGTGATCCGGGACGTGAGCCAGGAACGCCAACTGCAAAATCGTCTCGCATGGAAAGCCAAGCGCGATGATCTTACCGGTCTGTTTAACCGCAGTGAGTTTCGGTATCGTGTTGAGCAGGCCTTGCTGGATGCAAAGGAGCGCGATCTGGAGTATGCGCTTCTCTATCTGGATCTCGATCAGTTCAAGGTGGTGAACGATAGTTGCGGACATCATGTAGGAGACCAGGTCCTGAAGCAAATCAGCTCGTTGCTTCGATCTCAGTTGCGGGCCGCGGATACCCTGTTTCGCCTCGGAGGCGATGAATTTGGTATTCTCTTAGAGGGTTGTCCTCCGGATCAGGCGTTTCAGGTCGCAGAGAAGCTGTGTGATACCGTAAAAAGCAACCGAGTGACCCACACAGGCCATATCTTTGAAATTGGAGTAAGCATTGGGGTAGTAAATCTAAATGCTAACAGTGGAAAACCAGAGGAGGTGATCAGTTGCGTAGATTCGGCATGTTACAGCGCCAAAGATGAGGGGCGTAACCGGGTACATGTGTATAAACCGGCTGATGGTAAACACGATCGTCGCTTTTTGGAAATGGCATGGATTCCCCGTATACGTGCCGCTTTGCGAGAGAACCGCTTTTGCCTGTACGCGCAACCGATAATTGAAGTACACAAAGATTCGCAATATTCGATTAGTCACGAAGAGATTCTGTTGCGAATGGTGGATGAAAATGGCGACCTGGTATCCCCGGGGGCGTTTATCCCGGTGGCAGAACGCTTTGGATTGATGCCGGAAATAGACCGATGGGTCATAGAAAAACTATTTTCGAGCTACGCTGAAGTCTGCACCAGGACAGAAAGACGAAGGGGTGGTCCACCAGCCATGTTCTCGATAAACCTGTCCGGGGCGTCTTTGGCGGATCCAGGGCTTGCTCGGTTTATTCTGGAGCAGCTGGAAAACTATCGCATCCCCCCCGAGTCGATCTGTTTTGAAATAACCGAGACTGTCGCTGTTACGCAGATCGACAAGGCGGGTCAATTTATTGAGCAAATCAAGACTGCGGGTTGTAGTTTTATGTTGGATGATTTTGGCACCGGTATGTCGTCGTTCGGATATCTCAAAGCACTTCCCGTAGATTACCTTAAGATTGATGGGTTATTTATAAAAGACATTCTAGTCGATCCCGTCGACTACGCCATGGTCAAGACCATCAATGAGATCGGCCATATTCTTGGTCTCAAGACCGTAGCGGAATACGTGGAAAATGGCAGGATCCTGGAACGTCTTCGCGACATCGGCATAGATTACGCCCAGGGCTTTGGAATAGCCAAGCCGCGCCCACTGAGCGTACTCGATACGAGAATAAACAGGTCAGTGGATAAGCAGATTGCCTGAAATCGGGCTAGCCCTGCCTTTTACCCACAAAAGACCTTCCAAACATCGTTAGGCGGGGCAGGCGCGCATGGCAGCCGCCTTGCCGAGGTCTGGGACCTCGATGCGTACTCTAACCCACCATTGGGCGTAATCCCCGCCCCTTTTCTGCAAACCATCCGTGGTTGCATTTGTGATCGGGCTCGTGGCGCATTCGCCGCTATTTCCACCGCTTCCCAGAATCGACAATGTCCGGATCTCGCGGCAGCAGCCAAAACCGCGCTGAATTCCTGCCCAGATGCGCATCCTCCAGCATGGGCCTATAATTCGGAAGATAAAGTTATCTCTGTATTTTCTGTATTTTGGTGCTGGATTCATAATCGTTACCAGGTGACTGTTTCGTGGAAAAATATCGAGGCCGCTGCTGAGGCGATCCGGGGCGGTGTGGTGGAAACCCCCTGGGTGCAGTCCCGGGTCCTTTCGCAGATGAGCGGGGCCGAGGTCGGTCTGAAGCTGGAGAATCTGCAGTTCACCGGCTCTTTCAAGGACCGGGGCGCATTGTTCAAGCTGTTGTCGCTCACCCCTGCGGAGCGCGCCCGCGGCGTGATCGCCATGTCGGCGGGCAACCATGCCCAGGCGGTCGCCTATCACGCGCAGCGTTTAGGTATTTCCGCGGTCATCGTGATGCCGCGCTTCACGCCCTCCGTGAAGACGGAGCGCACCCGGGGATTCGGCGCCGAGGTGATTCTGCGCGGGGACAGCGTGGCCGAGGCAGGCACGCTGGCCGCTGAGATCGGGGCGCGGCGGAATCTGGTTTTTATACATCCTTACGACGATCCCCGGGTGATTGCAGGCCAGGGCACCATTGCCCTGGAAATGCTGGGTGCGGCCCCGGATCTGCAGATCCTGGTAGTGCCCATCGGCGGCGGGGGGCTGATTGCGGGAATCGCCGTGGCGGCCAAGGCCTTGCGACCCGACATCGAAATCGTCGGTGTGGAGACATCGCGTTTTCCTTCCATGCTGTGCGCACTGCAGGAGAAAGAACCCCGCTTCGGACTCTTCAGCATCGCTGACGGGATTGCCGTCAAGTCTGCGGGGCGGTTCACCCTGCCGATCGTCCGCAAGCAGGTGGATGAGATCCTGCTGGTGGATGAGGCGGATATCGAGCAGGCCGTGCTGTTGCTTCTGGAGGTGGAGAAAACGGTTGCCGAGGGGGCCGGGGCCGCCGGCCTCGCCGCCCTGCTAAGGTATCCCGAGCGATTTTCCAGACGCAAGGTAGGCCTGGTAATATCCGGGGGTAACATCGACCTGCCGATCCTGTCGTCCATCATTCAACGCGGCCTGGTTCGCTCCGCCAGGCTGGTCCGTCTGGTGCTGCGGATGCGCGATGCGCCCGGGGAGCTCGCGAAAGCCGCCAAATGCATTGGCGATATGGGCGCCAACGTCGTACAGGTCAGCCACCAGCGGATCTTCACCGAGTTGCCGGTGCAGGCGACGGAGGTCGTGTTCGTGCTGCAGACCCGTGGGCCGGATCACCTGGAGGCGGTGGTGGACGCATTGGAAAAAGAGGGATACCGGGTCAGCATACAGGGCGTCCAACAAGACTGAGCTGAAAAAAAGAAACGTATTTATTCAGTTAACCACAGAGACCACAGAGTTTGGAAAGAGATTCCTTGACCGAAAAAAACATCGGATGCGCGATTGAAGTGCATCGCAATTTGGGATCGGGTTTGCTTGAATCAGCATACGAAGTCGGATTGTTGATTAATTTCAATGTTCGACGTCTGGTAGATGGAATTAAACGATACCGAATCTTCCCCAGCGACGGACACCGAACCGGTGGAGGGCGTCAGGGTCAGCCGGGAAGAACTGATGCGGCTGCGCGTAAGTCGGAGGCCAAGCGGTCTTAGGAAGA
>JAUXGQ010000119.1 GCA_030621975.1 Gammaproteobacteria bacterium
CCCGGGTCCCCCTCATCGGCGTTACAGACGATATATTTTGTCTCCCCCGGCATGGAGGCGCAGGCCTTGAGCTTCATTGCGAAGGGAAAGCCTGCTCCGCCGCGCCCACGCAGAGCCGATGCTCGCAGTTCTCCGATTATCGTCTCAGGGGCACGGGGAATGCGCTGATAGAAGCTGTCTGGATCGGCGACTTCGTCACCCAGGACGCTGGCGGAAGCCATGGGAAAGAAGGGTATCTGATCTATCGGGTTCTGGTTCGTCTCACCGACCCATTCGAACTCCTCAACCGATCCGGCATCGAAGGTGCGATCATCGATCTGAAAACCACCCCCACGATAGCACCTTCCGGCACAGGCAAGTTCCCCGATCTGGTTGGTGGAGAAGAGGCTGGCGAGTTTTGCATGCACCAGTTCCCGCTCCTCCGACATCAGACAGGCGGTACCCTTGCAGAGAAAGGCCTTTTTGTTTCGGTTGTCGCCAATTAGAAAGTCATAGAAGGAGCCTGTTCCCAGCACAACCGCGGGCGAAATCAGCCGCTCATCGGCGATGTCCCGGATTACGTCATCCTCCAAGTCCTTCTTCTTGCCAGCCGCTTTCGTCAAAGCTTCGAAAAGCGTTGTCTTGTCAGCCAGTCGTGCGCTTAGGGCGCGGAGGTTCCTGGACATGAGATATAAGCCACCTGTTTGCCGCGAACTATAGGGTAGAAATGCAGCTGAAAAATCACACCTGATGCACGGGGTTATGCGGACCTATCTGGCAAGACCGTCTGCGGCAGGGATGCCGCAGTCGAGCGTACAGGGGTGAGCAGCGGGCAAAGGAGCTGCGAACGCCCCTACAGGGATGTAGGGGCTGGACCGCAAGCGCAGCAGGGACTGCGCAGCGCAGCCGGTATTCACAGCGTGTCTTGCCAGAGAGGTCCGCATAACCCCGGGCGTCAAGTGTGATTTTTCAGCTGCATTTCTACCCTGGCATGGCTGAGTCTCGTACATAATCAGGAATCGGTTTATCGCCGGTGACAGGCCGCGGCGACTCACCCTCAATCCTCCCCAACCCCGCCGAACACCTCGATCATCCTGTCGGTAAACTTTCGTAACTCCGTGCTCATCAGGTTGAAGTCCGCATCGAAATTCGCCGCTGCATCATCGCCACCGGCATCGGCGGCCTCTTCGATCAACTCATCGGCGAAACGCAGACCCCGGGCCGCTGGCTGGTCGGTCAGCAGCAGGTTGATACGTTCGTCCCACTCCACCGCCAGTTGCACCGCCCGCTTACCGGCCTTGAGATGGGCCTGGATCTCGTCGCCGGCCAGGTCCTGGCGGCGGCAGCGCACGATGCCACCCTGCGCGTCCGGGTCGCGCAGTTCGCACTGGTCCGCGATGACGAAATCGCTTGGCAGGCCCTCGCCTTCCAGCCAACGGGTCATCACCTCCGCCGGGGCCTGTTTCACCGCCAGGGGCCTGGCCGGCAGGCTGGTCAGGCTCTTGCGCAGCAGACTGACCAGATCTTCCGCCTTCTTGGCGTTGGCGGCGTCTACCAGGATCCAGTTCTTCGCCAGGTCCACATAGGCGAAGGTCAGGGATGAGCGGGTGAAGGCCCGGGGCAGCAGGTCCTGGTACACCTCGTCCTTCAACTGCTTTTTCTCCCGCCGGCCCAGATCGCGGGCCTCTTCCGCCTCGATCCGCTGCACCTTGTCGGCCAGCTCATCGTTCACCACCGAAGCGGGCAGGAGCTTTTCCTCGCGCCGCTGGCACAGCAGAAAGCAGTCGTTGGCGGCAAAACACAACTGCTCGGAACCCCCCCCCAGTGGCGGGTGCCAACCCTGCACTGCGATTTCCAGGCTGCCACAGGGACGGTAGCGATGGGCCGCCAGGCTTTGTTCAAGCTCCTCCCAGCTGCGGGTGAAGTCCTCTTTGAGGAGAAATAACTGAAGATTCTTAAACCACATAAATAGCTTCCTTTGAGTTGAGTATCCATTCTAAGGAATCACCGCCCGGTAGTACCAGTCTTGACAAGACTCAGGTTGTCAGGTGGGGAAACTGGGCGGCCGGTTGTTGTACAGTAAAGCCGGGAGATCAAGTATTATTGTGCCTCTGTTTCACTGGCTTGAATGAAGGTGCGTCATGCTCGAACTGCGCGGGGCCCCGGCTCTATCTCAATTTCGCCTCGGTAAGCTGGAACAGCGCGTGTCCGATGAGCTGGGTCGGCAGGTCGAAATCTACGCCGAATATGTGCATTTTGCGGATATCGAACAGGCGCTGGGCAGCGACGAACAGGTCGTTCTCGAACGCTTGTTGCGCTATGGTCCGCACCTCGAGGCCCGGGAACCCCAAGGCCAGTTAGTCCTCGTGGTGCCGAGGCCCGGTACCGTCTCGCCCTGGTCGTCCAAGGCCACCGACATCGCCCATAACTGCGGACTGCACAAGATTGCACGCCTGGAGCGGGGCCTTGGGTATCATCTTCTGAGCCCTGGTGAGGCCCTGTCGGATCGGGAACTGACCCGGGTGGCGAATCTGCTGCATGACCGCATGACCGAGGTGGTATTGTTTGCAATGGACGAGGCGGAGTGCCTTTTCGTGCGCGCCGAGCCGGCGCCCTTCGTGCGGGTGGATGTGATCGGCGGGGGACGGGACGCCCTGGAACTGGCGAATTCGGAACTCGGGCTCGCCCTTTCGCCGGATGAGATCGACTACCTGGTCGAGAGCTTTCAATCCCTGGGCCGCAATCCCACGGACGTGGAGCTCATGATGTTTGCCCAGGCCAATTCCGAGCACTGCCGACACAAGATATTCAATGCGAACTGGATCATCGACGGAAAACGACAGGATAGATCCCTTTTCGCCATGATCCGCAACACTACGGAACGCTCGCCCGGGCGGGTGCTGTCCGCGTATCAGGACAATGCGGCGGTGATTCAGGGTCACAGGGGGCAGCGTCTGTTGGTGGACCCCGATGACGGCGTCTACCGGTTCAGCGAGGAAGACATCCATATCCTCATGAAGGTGGAGACCCACAATCATCCCACCGCCATCGCACCGCACCCGGGTGCCGCGACCGGATCGGGTGGCGAGATACGGGATGAAGGCGCGACCGGTGCCGGCTCCAAGACCAAGGCCGGGCTGGTGGGTTTTTCCGTCTCCAACCTGCGGATCCCGGGCCTGGAGCAGCCCTGGGAGGTGGAACACGGGAAGCCGGACCGGATAGTCTCGGCGCTGGAGATCATGCTGGAAGGGCCCATTGGGGCGGCATCCTTCAACAATGAGTTCGGGCGCCCCAATCTGTGCGGATATTTTCGTACCTTCGAGCAGACCGTGCCCGGTCCGGCAGGCCCCGAGTTGCGGGGCTATCACAAGCCCATCATGCTCGCGGGTGGTCTTGGCAATATACGTTCGCAGCACGTCACCAAGACACCATTTCCGGCCGGTACGCCGCTGGTGGTGCTCGGGGGACCGGCCATGCTGATCGGGTTGGGTGGCGGGGCGGCATCGTCCATGGCCAGCGGAACCAGTGCCGAGGATCTGGATTTCGCTTCGGTTCAGCGCAGCAACCCGGAGATGCAGCGCCGTTGTCAGGAGGTCATAGACCACTGCACGGCCCACGGCGAGGACAATCCCATCCTGTGGATTCACGACGTCGGGGCCGGTGGTTTGTCCAATGCGCTGCCGGAACTGGTGCATGACAGCGGCCGCGGCGGTGGGTTCGAATTGCGCGCCGTCCCCAGCGACGATCCCGGAATGTCGCCCATGGAGATCTGGTGCAACGAATCCCAGGAACGCTACGTAATGGCCATTGCCGCCGCCCGCCTCGAGGAATTCAAGCGTGTCTGCGAGCGTGAACGCTGTCCGTATGCGGTGGTTGGCGAGGCCAGGGACGAACAGCACCTGGTGCTCGGAGACGGTTATTTCGATAACCTTCCCATCGATCTTCCCATACCCTTGCTGTTCGGCAAGCCGCCTCGAATGCTGCGCGAGGTCCATCACCACCCCTTCCACAAACCGGCGCTGGATTTCACCGGGGTGGATGCCGATAGCGCTGCATTGCGCATCCTGCACCTGCCCGCGGTGGCCGACAAAACCTTTCTCATCACTATCGGGGACCGCTCCGTAACCGGCCAGGTGGTCAGGGATCAGATGGTCGGGCCCTGGCAGGTGCCGGTGGCGGATCTGGCGGTAACCGCCAGCAGTTACCGGGGATATTGCGGGGAGGCCATGGCGATCGGCGAACGCACGCCGCTGGCGCTGATCGATCCGGCGGCATCGGGGCGCATGGCGGTCGGGGAGGCGGTTACCAATATCGCCGCTGGGGCGATCGACGGGCTGGGCGAGATCAGGCTTTCCGCCAACTGGATGGCGGCTGCCGGTTATCCGGGCGAGGACGCCGGCCTGTACGAGACCGTGAGGGCCGTTGGCATGGAACTTTGTCCGCAATTGGAAATTGCAATACCGGTCGGCAAGGATTCGCTTTCCATGCAGACGGTGTGGCGCAATGGCGACCAGGATCAATCCATGGCTGCGCCCCTGTCGCTGGTCATCTCCGCCTTTGCACCTGTCAGGGACGTGCGCCTCACCCTGACCCCTGAATTGCGCACCGACAAAGGTGATACCGATCTGATTCTCATCGACCTGGGCAAAGGCGAGAACCGTCTGGGTGGCTCGGCGCTGGCACAGGTCTACCAGCAGACCGGAAAGCATTGCCCGGATCTGGACGATCCCCAGATGCTGAAGCGGTTTTTCTCGGTCGTACAGTCCTTGAGCAGGGAAGGCCTGATCCTGGCATACCATGATCGTTCCGACGGCGGCTTATTCGTCGCCCTGTGCGAGATGGCGTTTGCGGGACATTGCGGGATCTCGATCCGACTGGATGATCTCGGCGAGGACGCGCTGGCGACCATGTTCAGCGAGGAACTGGGCGCGGTGCTCCAGGTCTGTCATCAGGATACGGACGACGTGCTCAAACTCCTTCACGACGAAGGTCTGGGACATTATTCCCATGTCGTTGGATCCCTCAACGGCGATGACGCGGTCGTTTTCACCCAGGGACAAACGGAGCTCCTCAGAAGGACTCGTGTGGAGCTCCAACAGTCCTGGTCGGAGACCGGTTATAGGATGCAGGCATTACGTGACAATCCGACCTGCGCGCAAGAAGCATACGCGCGTATCGCCGACAGTGGCGATCCGGGGCTCCAGGCGAGTCTCAGCTTCGATCGGAACGAGGACCTGTCGGCGCCCTATGTCAGAAAAGCCGCTCGCCCGCCCCTGGCCGTGCTGCGCGAACAGGGTGTCAACGGCCAGGTCGAGATGGCGGCGGCCTTCGACCGCGCCGGGTTCAAGGCCGTGGATGTGCACATGAGCGATATCCTCGCGGGGCGAATCACACTGAACGAGTTCAGGGGGCTGGTGGCCTGCGGCGGGTTTTCCTATGGCGATGTCCTGGGTGCCGGTGAAGGCTGGGCCAAATCCATTCTGTTCAATACCCGGGCCCGGGATCAATTCGAGGCCTTTTTCCGGCGCGAGGATAGCTTCGCGCTGGGCGTGTGCAACGGCTGCCAGATGCTCTCCAATCTCCATGAGCTGATCCCTGGTACCGAGCATTGGCCCCATTTCGTGCGTAACCGCTCCGAGCAGTTCGAAGCGCGCCTGGTCATGGTCGAGGTGCTGGATTCGCCTTCAATCCTGCTGGCGGGGATGGCGGGATCCCGTCTGCCCATTGCGGTGGCCCACGGAGAGGGTCGGGCGGAGTTTGCCGATGAGGCGCAACTGCATGCCGTGCAGCCCTTCGTGAGCCTGCGTTACATCGAGAATAACTTCGCGGTGGCGGGCGCCTATCCCGCCAATCCCAACGGCTCTCCTCAGGGTATCACGGGGTTGAGCAATGCCGACGGCCGGGTCACTATCATGATGCCGCATCCGGAACGTCTGTTTCGCGGTATCCAGCACTCCTGGCATCCGGACGACTGGGACGAGGACGGCCCCTGGCTGAGGTTGTTTCGCAATGCCCGGGTGTGGTTGCAGTAGCCTGCGTATTTCAAAAATAAACCGCACCCGGACTTCTCACCATGCGGAGCGAAGATCAGCTTATAGTTTCCAAGGGCGCGACGACCGTGGGCAACCCC
>JAUXGQ010000493.1 GCA_030621975.1 Gammaproteobacteria bacterium
AAAGTGATTACCGACATCCCTGGAAGCAGTGGCTGGTTCGAGCGGGGATTCGTCACTTACACCGACGAGGCCAAGCACCAGATGCTTGGGGTCAGCCGGCGGACGCTGGAAGACCAGGGGGCGGTCAGTGAGGCGACCGTGTGCGAGATGGCGGAGGGGGCACTCGCGCACAGCGGCGCGGATGTTGCGCTGTCGATCAGCGGCATCGCCGGACCCGGGGGGGGCACGGCGGAAAAGCCGATCGGCACCGTGTGTTTTGCCTGGACCGCCAGGGTCGGGAGTACACGGACGCTGCGAAAACGCTTTACCGGAGATCGCGATGCGGTAAGAAGGCAATCCGTGGCCTACTCACTTGAGAAATTACTGGAATATATCGATGCAACCTACGAATAATAGGATTTTTTTTGCCTTGTGGCCAGATCAGGATGCGAGGGGGCGACTGGAAGAGGCCGCACGCCAGTTACCGGAGCATCACGGGCGCCTCGGACACCCCCTTGACTGGCATGTCACGCTGGTCTTCCTCGGGCAGGTGGGTGAGGGACAGCTGCCCTGCATCGAGGAGGTCGCTGCCGGGGTCAGCTCGGATGCGTTTCGGATGCGTATCGATCAGGTAGGCTATTGGAAGCGGCCCCGCATCCTCTGGTGCGGACCCTCCCGGGTGCCCGAAACCCTGCTGCGGCTGGTCTCGGGCCTGCAGCAAGGACTCCGGCAATGCGGGTTCAAGCCCGAATCGCGTCCCTATGCACCCCACATCACCCTGGCCCGCAAGGCTCGGCCGGTGGCGGACTATGTTCTGCAGACCCCGGTGCACTGGGAGGTCCGGGAGTTCGTGCTGGCGGGCTCCCACGGGGGGGCGAGACCACCCCGTTACCAGGTCCTGAAGCGCTGGCAGCTTGCCTGGGCTAATGGGTTGACCGGGCTGTACGGGGCAACCCGTCCTCCGTATAAGAACGGACAGGATTAACAGGATTGCTCAGGATTAACAAGATAAAGACTGAATCCAGGGTCCGCCCGATATCAGGGACGATCTCGCCGAGCGCTGAACGGTTACATCGAAGGCTTGCTCATCAACTTCGAAGCGTTGACATTTCGGATGAGGGCGCCGTGGGCGGTTTTAGACATGAGGTGGGTTACAGCGGCTGTCTTACTGTGTGATAATCCCCGGACAAATTTGATCGTTAAACGGGCGCACGGAAAGGCGCCCTGACAGTTTCTGGAGGAGCAATAAATGGACGAGAACCGCAAAAAGGCCTTGAGCGCTGCGCTGAGCCAGATCGAAAAACAATTCGGCAAGGGTTCGGTCATGCGTATGGGAGACGCGGGGGCGGTGCGCAATATGGATGTGATTTCCACCGGCTCCCTGGGTCTCGATATCGCCTTGGGAGTGGGTGGTCTGCCCCGGGGTCGGGTGGCCGAGATCTACGGGCCGGAGTCCTCCGGCAAGACGACGCTGTCCCTGCATGCCGTAGCCGAGGCCCAGAAAGCGGGTGGCACCGCGGCCTTTGTGGATGCGGAACACGCCCTGGATCCGCTTTACGCAGAGAAACTGGGGGTGGACATGGACGAACTGCTGGTCTCTCAGCCGGATACGGGGGAACAGGCCCTGGAGATCACGGACATGCTGGTGCGTTCCGGCGCCGTTGACATCGTGGTGATCGACTCGGTGGCGGCGCTGACGCCCAAGGCGGAGATCGAGGGTGAGATGGGGGATTCCCACGTCGGCCTGCAGGCGAGGCTGATGTCTCAGGCCCTGCGCAAGCTTACCGCCAATATCAAACGATCCAATGCGCTGGTGGTTTTCATCAACCAGATCCGGATAAAGATCGGTGTGATGTTCGGCAATCCGGAAACCACCACCGGCGGCAATGCCCTCAAGTTTTATTCGAGTGTTCGTCTGGATATCCGGCGTATCGGCGCGATCAAGAAAGGCGACGAGGTGGTGGGCAACGAAACCCGGGTCAAGGTGGTGAAGAACAAAGTGGCGCCCCCCTTCAAGCAGGTCACATTCGACATCCTGTACGGACAGGGCATCTCTCGGGAGGGCGAGCTCATCGAACTCGGGGTAAAGGAGGGTCTGGTCGAAAAGGCGGGTGCCTGGTACAGCTACAAGGGTGATCGGATCGGCCAGGGTAAGGACAATGTGCGCAGATTCCTGATGGAGAATGCGGACATGGCAGGCGAGATCGAGGCCAGGATTCGCGCCGCAGTCTTCCCCAAGGACAAAGACGAAGATGAGGTCGTGGAGGTCAAGGCGCAGGCCTGATTTGCATTGCCCGCCGAGTAGCCCCGCGTCCCGGTGAAAGACGCGGCTCAGGCCCCGACGGCGCAGGATGTCGAGCAAACGGCAGTGCGCCTGCTGGCGACCCGGGAACATTCCCGCGGCGAACTACGGTCTAAGTTGTGCGCGCGCGCTTTCGACCCGGATCTGGTGGATCAGGTCCTGGAGCGGTTGGCCACAAGCGGCCTGCTCAGTGACGCCCGGTTTACCGAACAATACGTGCTTTCCTGCAGGAAGCGGGGCCTTGGTCCGATCCGCATCCGCGCCGAGTTGCGGCAACGGGGAATCGATGCGCAACTTGTCGCTTGCTGGCTGGACGAGGATCCTGGCGAGTGGCTGGCCCTGCTCCGCGAGGTGCACCATAAAAAATTCGGGCCGACGTCAGCGGATGACCCGCGGGAGATCGCACGCCGCGCCCGCTTTCTGCAATACCGTGGCTTCGACAGCGAGCAGATACGTCGTTTTCTAATGAGTTGACCCCGATTCTATGAAAAGCAGCGCTGAGATTCGAAAGGCCTTCCTGGACTACTT
>JAUXGQ010000472.1 GCA_030621975.1 Gammaproteobacteria bacterium
GTACAAAAGGATTGTCTTCCTAAGACCGCTTGGCCTCCGACTTACTGCCGAATCGGTGAGCGAGTCGCGCAAGCAGTTTGAAACCAAGGGTTCGGAAGCCCCAAAGCAGGCCGATGACGCAAAGTAGCCGCCAGGGCGAGGGCGACCAGGAACAACCCTTCGTTTCTCACCTGCTGGAGCTTCGCGATCGTCTTCTGCACATGGTGATCGCCGTCTTCGCGGTGTTTCTCGTGCTTTTCCCCTTCGCCAACGATATCTACCACTGGGTAGCCAGTCCCCTGATGGCGCATCTGCCGGAAGGCACCAGCATGATCGCCACCGAAGTGGCCTCCCCGTTTCTGACCCCGTTCAAGCTGAGCCTGATCGCCTCCGTTTTTTTGGTCATGCCCTATATCCTGCATCAGTTCTGGTCGTTCGTCGCTCCGGGCCTGTATCGCCATGAGCGCAAGATGGTCGTGCCTCTGCTGATTTCCAGCGTTCTGCTGTTTTACCTTGGAATGGCCTTTGCGTACTTTGTGGTGTTCCCGCTGGTGTTCGCCTTTTTCACTGGCACGGCACCCGAAGGCGTGGCGGTGATGACCGACATCAGCCGTTATCTGGATTTCGTGCTCACCCTGTTTTTCGCCTTCGGCATCGCCTTCGAGGTGCCCATCGCCACTATTCTGATGGTGTGGGCGGGTATTACCACACCGGACAAACTGCTTGAAAAGCGGCCTTATATCATCGTCGGCGCCTTTCTCGTCGGGATGCTGCTGACGCCACCAGACATCATCTCCCAAACCCTGCTGGCGCTGCCCATGTGGGTGTTGTTTGAAGTGGGCGTACTCTTCTCCCGCATCTTGGTGCGTCGCAGGGGCGATGAGGAAGACCGGGCCGCCGAACCTCAACCCGCACCGGCCGCGGCGCAACACAACAACCCGGGCAGCCCGGTGCAGGACGCGACGCCGCGCACCACCCCGGCGGATCCGGTGAGTCAGGGCGTGGACAACGGCAGGTTCGTACCCATGAGCGACGACGAGATGGAGGCGGAACTGGATACCATCGAAGCCGAGGAAGACGAAGAAGACTTCATCGGCACCGAGAATACGTCCACGGATAAACCGGAAGAGAGCGATAGCGGGACCGCTGCGGCGGACGAGGTGCACGCCAAGTTGGAGCGGGTAAAAGCATTGCGAGAAAGCGAAGACATGGAAGGCGCCCGAGCCCTGCTCTACGAGGTGCTGGAGGAAGGCAACGCCGAGCAACGGCGGGTCGCGCGCAACATCCTCGCTCAGCTGGACTCCTGAACCGGACTTGACGGTCTACGACAGGCGACAGTAGATCTTAAAGCCCTTGCCTTCAGGCGACAGGAGATGAATCATATCAACGAGTAAGGATCGCCGCGCCTCGTGCTCCTTTGCTCTGAGCGGGATGTTGCGAAGGCCGCAGTCCCTTATTCCAAGAAAATGTAGGCTGGGGCTTGCCCCAGCTTTGCCGCGTACTGGCTGGCGAAACAAAGAGCTGGGGCGAGCCCCAGCCTACTGGAACCCGCAATGAGCATCCGAACCCTGCCCATGACGTTCCTCCTGATGCTCGGTCTGCTGGTATTCCCGGCGCAGGCGAACCCGCAAAATCAGCTCAAAGACCATCCTTCCCCCTATCTGGCCATGCACGGCGCGGATCCCGTGCACTGGCAGACCTGGGGCGCAGCCGCCCTGGAGCGGGCGCGTTCCGAGAACAAACTCCTGTTTATTTCCAGCGGCTATTTCGCCTGTCACTGGTGCCACGTCATGCAGCGGGAGAGTTACCAGAACCCCGAGACCGCTGCCGTACTCAATCGCTATTTCATCCCCGTAAAGGTGGACCGGGAACTGCAGCCGGCCCTGGATGCCCACCTGATCGATTTCGTTCAACGCACCCGGGGCAGTGCGGGCTGGCCGCTGAATGTGTTTCTGACCCCTGAAGGCTACCCCCTGCTGGGCATGACCTATGAGCGGCCGGCGCCGTTTGCGGAACTGCTTGAAAAACTCCATAGCGCCTGGGGCAAGGAGAGCGACAAGTTGAAGGGCATGGCGCTCAGGGCGTCCGAGCAGATGGCCAAGTCGCGAACACCCGCTGCGCCGGAGCAAACGGAAGACCCCGAACGCCTGCGCAAGCGCCTGATCGCCTCGGCGCTCAAGCTGGGCGATGACCTGGAAGGCGGTTTCGGCCGCCAGAACCGCTTCCCCATGGCGCCCCAGTTATCGGTGCTGCTCGACAGCCTGCAGGCGCAGCCGAATCCCGAACTGCGCGCCTTCCTGGAACTGACCCTGGACCAGATGGCCACCCAGGGGTTACGGGATCAACTCGCCGGCGGTTTCTTTCGATACACCGTGGATCAGGGCTGGCAGACCCCCCACTTCGAAAAGATGCTCTACACCCAGGCCCAGTTGATCCTGCTTTACATCAAGGCGGCGGGGGTGTTGCAACGGCCCGACTATCTGGCCGTGGCCCGGGACACCGTGGAGTGCGTCATCCGCGAGATGAGCGGCAGCGACGGGGCCTATATGGCCAGCTTCTCCGCCGTGGATGCCGCAGGTGAAGAGGGCGGCAACTACCTCTGGCAGGAAAAGGAGCTGGCGGTATTGCTGACGCCGGAAGAACTGACCCTGGCCCGCAAGCGCTGGCGCCTGGAAGGGACCGCCATCCACGAGGGCGGCTACCTGCCGGTACTCCACATGCGCCTGTCCGAACTGGCCGCCGAGTCCGGCGAGTCGCCCCAGGCCCTGCGCGAGTCACTGGACGCCATAAGGGTCAAGCTCCTGAAGGCCCGCGCGCGGCGCGAACTGCCGAAGGACGGCAAACAGATCGCCGCCTGGAACGGCCTGATGCTCTGGGCCCTGGCCGAGGCCGCGGCAACGTTCGATGAGAAAAGATACCGGGCCGCCGCCCAACGCCTGCGAGACTA
>JAUXGQ010000376.1 GCA_030621975.1 Gammaproteobacteria bacterium
ACCGGACTTTAATGCGCCAGCACGAAGCAGTCCCGTGATCCCGACCAGCGCGATCCGTTACCGGGGCAGCCTGCCCGGCGTGTACGTCGTGGGGGCGGATGGCAAGGCGCATTTGCGTTTGATTCGGGTGGGCGAGAGCCTGACGGCAGGCTATACCACTGTGCTTTCAGGTCTGAAGATGGGTGAGCGGGTACTGCGCAATCCGGGTGGCGGCGTGGCTTCGGGTTGGAGCTCGGGCGGCTCGCGTTGATTTCGGGCCGCGGGTTCAGCAGGAGCGCCTGGATGGCGAAAAACCGGCCGCATAGAACTGTCTAGCAGAATCGGAAATGAGCGAGAAAGATCCCCAGAAGAATACGCCCACCACCCTGGACGAATTGTCTGACGAACAGCTGGGTCTCGCGGGACGCACGGCCAGATTCTTCATCAGTTCACCGCTCTCGCCCTTGCTTTACATCGCTATGTTCCTCATGGGGCTCATGGGCTTGGTAATGACCCCGCGCCAGGAAGACCCGCAGATCTCCGTTCCCATGATCGACATCTTCGTGCAGTACAGCGGAGCCGAAGCCGATCAGGTGGTGAATCTGGCCATCGATCCCCTGGAGCGGATCATGAGTGAAATCCCCGGCGTCAAGCACATCTATTCCGCATCCGAACGGGGCAGGGGTATAGTCACTATCGAATTCGATGTTGGCGAGCAGATGGAACCGTCGCTGGTCAAGGTCAACGACAAACTCGATTCCAATATGGACCTGATTCCGCCGGGGGTGTCGCCCCCGCTGGTCAAGGCCAAGGGCATCGATGACGTTCCCGTGGTCAACCTGACCCTCTGGTCGAAGGATCTGGACAAGGACGGTATACCGGATGTGGATGACGGACAGCTGCGCATGCTGGCCCATGACGTGCTGCAGAACCTGAAAGAACTGCCGGGGACCGGTGGCGGTTTCGTGGTCGGGGGACGCGCCGAACAGGTCACGGTGGAGGTGTTCCCGGAACGCCTGGGCGGGTACCAGATCAGCCTCGATCAGGTGGCCAATACCATTCAGACCGCCAACAGCGAACAAAGAGCCGGCGGGGTCGAATCCGGCGGCACCCATTTCACCGTGGTCACGGGTTCATTCCTGAAAACCGCCGACGACATCAATAACCTGGTGGTGGGTAGCCACCATAATGTTGACGTCTATGTGCACGATGTTGCCCGGGTTCTCCAGGGTCCGGAGGATGCGACCCAACTGGTGGCCTATTACACGGGCGCGGCCAGCGATCAGGATGTCGTCGCGGAGGGCATTCCGGCGGTGACCATTGCCATCGCCAAGAAGAAGGGGAGCAACGGGGTCGCGGTGGCCAACGCGGTCATTACCCGGGTGCAGGACCTGAAGGGCAAACTGATACCGGCCAACGTGGAGGTGAGTGTTACGCGTAACTACGGCAAGACCGCTGACGACAAGGTCGACGAGCTGATCTTCAAACTTTTCGTGGCCACCGGTTTTGTGTTTTTCCTGGTGCTCGCGGCCTTCCGCGCCCTCAAGCCCGCTGTCGTGGTGGTGCTGGTCATCCCGGTAGTATTGCTGTTCACCATCTTCTACGCCTGGCTCATGGGTTATACCATCGACCGGGTCAGTCTGTTCGCGCTGATATTTTCCATCGGTATCCTGGTCGATGACGCCATCGTGGTGGTGGAGAACATCTACCGGCGTTGGCTGGAGGCGGGCACGCGTGACGTCGCGGTGGCGGTGGATGCGGTGCGCGAGGTGGGCAACCCCACCATTCTGGCGACCTTCACCGTGGTTGCTGCGCTGTTGCCCATGGGGTTCGTCAGCGGCATGATGGGTCCCTACATGGAGCCCATCCCGGCGCTCGGCTCGGCGGCCATGATAATATCCCTGTTCGCCGCCTTCGTGTTCACCCCCTGGCTTTCCATGTCCCGCTGGCTGCGGCCGAGCATGAACTATCTGAAGGTGGCCGAGGAACGCGAACATAAGGAATCCGAAAAGCTGGAAGGCCTGTTCCGAAGGATACTCGAACCTCTGATCGAACACCGGGGCAAGCGTCTGCTGTTCCGGGCCGTTCTCTGGGGATCCTTCTTCTTCGCCTGCTCCATGTTCTACTTCAACTGGGTGGTGGTCAAGATGCTGCCCCTGGACAACAAACCGGAGTTCTCCGTGGTGCTCGACATGCCGGAGGGCACCGCCTTGCCGGTGACCGCCAACCTGGCGCATCAGATTGCGGTGACATTGAGAGAGCTGCCGGAAGTGACGGCTTTGCAGATTTACGCGGGCACGGCCAAGCCTTTCGATTTCAATGGCATGGTGCGCCATTACTACATGCGCAAGGAACCCTGGCAGGGCGAGGTCCAGGTGCAGCTGCTGGACAAGACGGAACGCAGGCGCTCCAGCCATGAGATCGCCGTAGAGGCGCGGGGGCTGGTGGAAGAGCTCGTCAAAGGAACAGGCGCCAGGACCACCATCGTGGAGATGCCGCCGGGTCCGCCGGTCCTTCAGTCGGTGGTTGCCGAAGTGCACGGGCCGAGCCCGGAGATCCGCCGCCAGGTGGCCCGGGATCTGACGCAGATCTTTGCCGAGGCCGAGAGCCTGGTCGATGTGGATAATTATCTGCGGGATTATTACGAGTACTGGCGCTTTATCGTGGATACCGAAAAGGCCGTGCGGCGGGGCATCTCGGTGGATACCATCAACCGCAATCTGTCCATGGCACTGGGCGGGACGCGCCTGGGCGATGTCAAACAGCGCGCCGGTCACGAACCGGTCAACATCATCATCCAGGTTCCGCTTGCCGCGCGTTCGGAGGTGACGCGGCTGGCGGATCTCCCCGTGCAGTCCAGCTCGGGTCAAACGCTGCCATTACGGGAGCTTGGCCGCTTCGAAAAGGTGCCCGAGGAGGATATCATCTTCCACAAGGACCTGCGCGATGTGGAATACGTAGTGGCGGACGTCGGCGGCCGGCTGGCAGCGCCGGTCTACGGCATGTTCCAGGTCGAGGATCTGCTGAAGGCCTACAAAGCCCCCGATGGCGTGGAGCTGGACACCTTCTGGTTCGGCCCCCCGGAAAACGACAATGCCTCCGCCATCGAGTGGGCGGGCGAATGGACGGTGACCTTCGAGACCTTCCGCGATATGGGCGCGGCCTTCATCGTGGCGCTGGTGCTGATCTATATCCTGGTGGTGTGGGAGTTCGGGAATTTCCGCATCCCGGCGCTGATCATGGCGCCTATTCCGCTGACCCTGCTGGGCATCATTCCCATGCACGCTCTCGTCGGCGCGGAGTTTACCGCCACCTCCATGATCGGTTGGATCGCGCTGGCCGGGATCATCGTGCGTAACTCGATCCTGCTGGTGGATTTCTCGGTTCACGAGGTGCAACACGGAACACCCGTCGCGGAGGCCGTGATAAGGGCCTGCAAGACCAGGACCCGGCCGATCGTGATTACCGCGCTGGCGCTGGTAGCGGGCTCCAGCGTTATCTTCTTCGACCCCATATTTCAGGGTATGGCGGTGTCGCTGGCGGCGGGGGTGATGGTTTCAACCATCCTGACCCTGATCGTGATCC
>JAUXGQ010000424.1 GCA_030621975.1 Gammaproteobacteria bacterium
CTTGGCCTCCGACTTAGATCCCACATACCGGGTTAATATGGCGGGTGCCGTTCCGCTCAATCCGGTTGTGGCTGATGGTGATGCTTTCGCAAAAGCCGAGGGTAATACCACCCAGTCCCCGGGTCCTTGTTTCGCTCCTTAGCAGGTTGTCAAAAGGATTGAGTAAACAGTCATGGATCGTGTTGCTGTGAATACCAAGATTGACAACCGGGTTCCCGAGAAGGGAGAGGATCCTTGCCAGTGCCTGGCTCTTGTTCACTGAGGCAGTATGTGTGCTTAAAACTGGCTTGGGTGGATCGGCGCGGGGAAGACCGATTCCGGACAGGCCCATACGCGCGATCTCGTTGTGGTCGATCTCGATCTCATAAATAAACGCAAGCAGCGCGTCCCGCCCGGTCTCCTCTTCGACCACGCTGAGTTTATGGAAGAGCCCGAATTCACCGTTGCTTTGGGTCGCAAGTTTCTCCAGACGGAGACCAGGCGTCGTCACAGAAACGCTGTAGCGAGCGGGTTCAGCGTCGAGTAGAAACATGCCGCCACTATCGGTCCCTCCAGTCAACACCGGACCCGTTCCATCCGTGCGGACAAACGCCAGAGTAATACCGGACACTGGCGGGTCCGTGACTTCTCCCCAGATCTGACCGGATGTGTGATCGATGAAGTGCTCCGGCTCTTCCGCCGACTCCAACACGACGGGAGCAGACTCCAGGGCACCCCCAAGGGTGATGCCATTCCCTGCACCGCCATGGATCTTGTTCTCCAGCACCTTGATCCGTTCCGAGGCGGCCGCAATCTGAATCCCCCCCTGCGCCTTGAAAGGCTCCACTAACAACAGACGGATAACCAACCCGAACAAGCGGTTGAAGTAACCGATAAAGGACAAGCGGCTGGCGTAGACCAGCACCGGATCCGCACAGGGATCCGCAGGGTCAGGGGTCTCACCTCCGGGATCCTCAGGGGGAGGTACCTGTTCTGCCGGGACGACACCGATATCATTGCGCTCGATAAGGCTGTCTTCGGCCCATGCAGCGATGGCTACGCCGGCACCTTGTTTGTCGAGCATGCGTATCCGGTTGTGATGGATATTTACTTCCACGCCACGCACCACCCTTATCGCTTCCCTGTATGCCAGGATCCGGTTGTGACAGATCTCGATCTCCCTCAACCGGTCCAGCTCGCTGCCTTCCAGGGTGATGGCCGTGCCTTCCAGGATAGCGAGATCCATGTGCTCCAGTGTGATGCACTGCGAATCGATAATATGAAAGACAGAACCCGCACGGTTGGAATCCCGGGGAATAACCTGGGTCTGCTTGCCGCACCCCCGGATGACGATGTTGTGTCGCCCGACTATGCGCACATTGGCTTGATGCACGCCCGCCAGCAACTGGACCTGCCCCCCACTGTCGGGGAGATAAGCAATGGCGGCCTCGATGGAATCAAAGTCGCCCCGGGTTGAACGACCGTCACCCACTGTCACGGTTGTACATTCTCCAACCTCACACAACGGCCTGAATCGTGCGCGGCAATCCTGCACCGTTGGAATAATTTCAGGGGATTGATCCGGACGGGTATCCACCGACCAGCGGATGAGCGCCAGCGGCGCAAAGAAATAATGGGGCCCTGCCGGCGGTGCCGCCTTCATCAACTCCCAGGGCACAACAATGTCGGGGGTATTGGGCCGTGCAGCAATGATCCAGTAGTCACCGGCCAGTCCGTGGTCCGAAAACATCACCCGCAGCCCCGTCCCCTGCAGCGCCTCGCTATTGCCCGGGGTAAATTCATGGTCCGGCGTGGCGTCGTCGCCTGACCCACCCGTCCACAAACGAAGATAGAAGTACTTCTTTCTGCCTACCGGGTCCCGCTCGCTCAGATACTCGGGATGCCCGTCCATCCAGTCGAGCCACTGCTGGGGAACGGGTGTAGCGATAGTGAGCGTGCCGTCTTCCGGATCATAGCTGGTCGAAACGGTAGCCAGATGACCCTGTAGCTCGGAAATTTTTTCCTGATTGGGAAGGATTGCACTCCATGGCAGGATTTCAACTGCCTGTCCCTTGAGTGCTTGTGATGCCTGGTCCGGCGGAAGCGAAAGGAACTTGATCTTGATAAGCTGTCCTTCATGCGAAAGTACCTGAACCCGGTAGAAGGGTGAGGCATTGTCATACCCCCAGATAAAGCGGTTGTTGGCTGTTAGCTGGACCCGGATCGCCTGGTTTTCTGCACCCAGGAATCCTGCCGTTACCTGTGGCTTGCAAGGGTCATCGGTGATGCCTTCGTCGCTAGGCGTCACTGTCAGCCGTGCTGCGGAGTTGAGGCCACAATCGGTATCATCGAAGGTGTGGGTTATGCCATCGCCTTGCGGGGGTGTTACCAATTCAGTCTTGAGCGCAGCAAATGCTTCCGCACAACATGCCGGCACGCCGGCCAACACCTCCGCACGGCGCATCCGCCGGATACGCACCGAAGTATCGGGACCGCCAAGTGCCCGTTCCCTGAGCTCGCTGTCCTCCACCGCCGTGACACACTGCTCCCAACCCCGCAAATAAACCAGGTCATGGCGCTCCGAGAACGATCCGTCAGCGTTCGTGAGCTCGGCGACCGTTGGTCGTTCGGGAAGTGCATCAAGCCTGGAATCCATTTGCAGCCAGTCCGTCTGGCCCAGGAACCGCTCCTCGATCCCGGGGACGACCTCGAAACGAAGTCCTCCGAGATAAAAACTCCCGGGTTCCAGTGAAAAGTCGCAGGTTTCCCTGCCCGGTATAACATTCGCCCCCGGCTCTGTTGGCAGGCTTTTTGTGACGAAGATAACATTACCAACAAGGAATCCCGCGTTGCTTGTCCCCTTCGAGCAGAGTATCTCGAGACGGGTACGCCGTAGTTCTTCAGCGTCGATAAGCTCGCTCTCATTCCAGTCTGAGTCCAGGATCACGCGGCCTTGTTGCATCCGCACACCGGAATAACGCTTCTGTGGTTGAAACAGGTATCTGGAGATGTCTTTCGCTGACATAATCGTTGTCCCTAGTTTTCGTTAATGTACTGTGCGATCAGTCCAAAGGGCATGAATTCATTGACCTTGGCCTTGAGACTATCGAGCTTGACTGGACCAAGCAGGCTGCTGAACACGCCGATTTCGGAACCGTTTTCCGCACCACGAACAATCACCTGAGGCACGGTCTCACTGAGCTGCCCGTAACCCGGATCACCAAACCGGCGCGAGACGAAGTAATGGTTGGGGATACCCCCCTCGATCAAGTCGGATCGTA